>JAUVKA010000298.1 GCA_030592205.1 Bacteroidota bacterium
CCAAGCATGCCCTGCACGGCTTCTTCGATACTTTGAGGGAAGAACTCTGGGATTATAATATAAAAGTTACGATCCTTTGTCCGGGATACATCCGGACAGATGTCTCAGTAAATGCTATGACCTCCAGTGGCGAGAAATTTAATAAGATGAGTAAATTCCAGGCAGCAGGAATGACTCCTGATGTCCTTGCTAAAAAAATTATTAAGGCCGTTTTGAAAGGAAAGCAAGAAGCAAGATTCGGTGGAAAAGAGATTATGGGAATCTATCTGCACAAATTTTTCCCTCGCCTCTTATATAGAAAACTCAGGAAAATGCAGGCCAATAACACATTTGAATCTTAGGGTGATAAACCACACTTATATATAAATGTTACACACATAATGATATTTATCTAATCTATTAGCTGGCTATTTAAATAATTAGTTAGATTTGAAAAAACATCAGCGTGAAAACAGTAAAACCTATTCTCCTAAGTCTTGTTATTCTACTAAGCCTTAATTTCCGACTCTTCGCCCAATCTACTGGTTTTGAAGATGATTTCAATGCTATCCAATATGCATTAAATCAAGGTAATGCATCAGAAAGCTACAGACTGGCACATAACTTTGTCGAAAATTATCCTGATAGTTCAAAAGCCTGGTATTTGAAAAGCCAGGTAGAAAGACAGATAATTCAATACAAAAAAGCTCTGAAAAGTGGTTTGCAAGCCATTAATATTGAATCCGGAATACCGGCTTACTATTATCAAATCTCATCAATATATTCTGATCTGCAACAATATAAGTTGTGTGTCTCATACTGTGATTCAGTTATGCATATTGATTCAACACATTTGTTCGCTGCAATCCTTAAAGGGAATGCCCTGATTAAAAATGGACAAACAGAAGAAGCATTGGATCAATATTACACTTTGCATTTACAAGATTCTGTGAATATTAATTTCATGAAACGAATTGGCTCCCTATACGCAAAAATAGACAGCCTGAATAATGCAATTTCCTGGTATTCTAAAGCTGTAGAAATTGATACTACTGATATCTCCTCATATACTCATTTAGGGAATCTATATGTTCGTTCCGAACAATACGAGACAGGTCTACCTGTTTTGACCAAAGCAATAAGCATTGATAGTATAAATTCCTGGTTATACAGATTTCGGGGATCTCTTAATATAATGGGTGCCAATCTAGCAGAGGCTGAAGAGGATTTCACCAAGGCAATTCTTCTTGGTGATTCAACAGCATTTACCTTTCGTCACCTGGGATTAAGCTTATATAAGCAATCGAAATATGAAGAGGCTTTGCCGGTCTACCAAGCCACCGTAAAGCTAGATCCGGCAGACTCTCAAGCCTGGTATTACCTGGCTTTCTGTTATAAATGGAAGGAAGACCTCGACAATGCTATTGCCTGTATGGACAAGGCTTTGGAATTATCAGTAAGCCCGGGTATTTCCGATGTATATAATGGACTCGCTCAGTTTTATTCACTGGAAAGAAAGTATGACACCGCGATGCATTATTACAGCAGAGCATACGAATGGAATGAAGAGGATCCGGTGCCTCTTGCCCAAATGGGTATGCTTGTTGAACAAACCGGTGGGGATAAAGAAAATGCCAAATCATTCTATTTATCCTTCATCCAAAAAGCAAGTCTAAAAGACACCCAATTAAAAAAGTATATTGAGGGTCGCCTTCAAATAATAAACGAAAAGCTTTTTATGGACGGAAAGCTTGAAAGAGAGGAGTAAATCTGCTCCTCCAGGAAATGTATTATTCTAGCCCAGCTTGTTAATGGATTTCACTATCTCGTGTCCTCGAAGAATCGCCTTCTCATTATCTGCAAGCAAATGGTGGTAGCGAGCCGGCAGGGATTTTTTCAGACCTTCCATAACATTTTCAAGCTTCACAACCGGCATGATCTGCAGGTAAGCTCCGAGTACAATCATATTAAACACCTTGGTTGCACCTATTCTAGCCGCTTCTGCAGCGGCATCAACTCGCCAGATATTAATATCCTTACGGCTGGGATGATTAGCTATGCCATTACCATCATAGAGCAATATTCCTCCCGGCTTAACAGATTCCTCAAATTTATCCATAGATTGCTGGTTTAACAGGATAGCCGTATCATATACTCGAAGAACAGGTGAACTAATTCTCTTATCACTCAGGATAACAGTAACGTTGGCCGTTCCTCCACGCATTTCCGGACCATAGGACGGAAACCAACTCACCTCCTGATCCTGCATAATGCCTGAATATGCAAGTATTTTTCCCATCGAAAGGACTCCCTGTCCTCCAAATCCGGCAATAATTATTTCTTCAGTCATGTTTTGCTTATTTTATCTTCTTTTTCTCAACCAATTTTCCATCCACTTTTATATCGCCAGGTTCAAAGTAGAGAAACATATTCTCCTCCATCCATTCATTGGATTTTACAGGGGTCATTTTCCATCCGGAATTACAATTGGAAACAATTTCAATAAAAGAAAGGCCTTTTCTTTCCTTTTGAACTTCAAAAGCCTTAAACATAGCTTTTTTCGTTCTTCTTACGGCTCTTGGCGTATGCACAGAATGCCTGGCAACATAATGAACACCGGGCAGTTGCGCAATCAATTCGGTCATCTTTATTGGGTGTCCCATGGATCCCAGTTCCCGTCCATAGGGACTGGTGGAAGTACGCATACCATCTAATGTAGTGGGAGCCATTTGTCCCCCTGTCATTCCATAGATTCCATTATTGATGAAAATGATAGTTATGTTTTCACCACGATTACATGCATGTATTGTTTCTGCCGTTCCAATCGCAGCGAGGTCACCATCGCCCTGATATGTGAAAACATATTTATCTTCCCAGCACCTTTTAATACCGGTGGCCACTGCAGGTGCACGTCCATGTGCCGCTCCCTGCATATCTATATCCATGAAATCATAAGCAAGAACTGAGCAGCCAACAGGAGCTACTCCGATCGTATCTTCCCGTATACCTAATTCATCAATCACTTCCATCAGAAGCCTGTGAGCTGTTCCATGACCACATCCGGGACAATAACTAAGAGCCTTGTCTTGCATTAAGCTGGTCTTCTTATAAACAAGATTTTCAGGCTTGATAATATCTTTAATATCCATGATTATTCTCCTATAAGTTTTTGTTCCAGGGCCTCAAGGACTTCCTCCGGTATTGGTATCATACCACCCATACGTCCAAAATGTTCGATTTGTATTTCGCAACCTGCTGCAAGCCTCACATCCTCGATCATTTGACCGGCACTTTGCTCAACACACAGGATTGATTTAACACGAAAGGATAATTCTCTAACAATATCTTTCGGAAAGGGATAGAGGCTTATAAGTCGGAGTAAACCAACCTTATGTCCCTTATTGCGAGCCAGTTCCATTGCTTTCTGGCAAATTCTTGAACTGGAACCGTAGGCAACAAAAAGGTAATCAGCATCCTCTGTTTGAAACTCCTCGTACCTGACTTCATTTTCAACAATCTTCTTGTACTTGGCCTGCAATTTCTTATTATGAACTTCCTGTTGACCTGCATCCAGATCAAGAGAAGTAATCACATTCTGTTCCCGATTAGCCGGTGTACCAGTGGTAGCCCAACTTTGGTCGAATTCTGTTGCTCTCGGCTTTTGTTCGCTAAGCTCAACTTTTTCCATCATCTGGCCAATCAAGCCATCAGATAGTATCATCACAGGATTCCTGTATTTGAAAGCTAATTCGAATCCCAGGGCGACAAAATCAAACATTTCCTGAACAGAAGCGGGTGCAATTGTAATAAGCCGATAATCACCATGCCCTCCCCCTTTTGTGGCTTGGAAATAGTCGGCCTGGGATGGTTGAATAGTACCAAGCCCCGGACCTCCCCTCGCAACATTTACAATAAGACAAGGCAATTCAGCTCCCGCAATATATGATAACCCTTCCTGCATCAAACTGATACCGGGGCTGGAAGATGAGGTCAGTGCTTTTTTCCCTGTTCCAGCAGCACCGTATAACATATTTATTGCGGCTACCTCACTTTCCGCTTGTAAAACAATCATTCCTGTGCGCTGTTCCGGTCTTTCAGCCATCAGATATTCCATTACTTCCGACTGTGGAGTGATGGGATATCCAAAATAAGCATCAGCACCTGCCCGGATAGCTCCTTCTGCAATGGCTTCATTGCCTTTCAAAAGTTTCAGTTCCTTCATTATCTGGTCTTTTCGTTTTCTTGCTTAAGTTTTACTTTATAAACAGTGATAACCCCGTCAGGACAAACAATAGCACAATTAGCACAACCAACACATCCCTCCGGGTTTTCCATGTAGGCATAATGGTACCCTTTCCCGTTTACCTCCTTTGCCATTCCGATAACCTGGTTTGGACAAGTAACCATACAAATTTCGCAACCCTTGCAAGCTTCTATATCTACTACGATTGCGCCTCTTACTTTTGCCATATCGTCAAATATTTTATATGTTTCTAAATATAAACAAATCAAAATGCCTATATCAGAGTTCCTAAATGATTTATATCAGAGGAACCCTAAAAACTGAAATCAAGCACCCCCTTTTTTCACAAAATGATCATCATTAAAACGTTTTAACCTGGATTCCAATACTGGGAATTGGCTGGGATGAACTTGCGACACACAAGCCCTTAACCCATCCGTGCGTTTGCTACCTGTAATATGAAGTGAGATAGCGCTTATACCATAATAAAGGAGTTCCTTAAGCAAATCGTCTCCACTCATTCCCGGATAAGCAATGGTAAAATAGAAACCATCTGCTATAGGGGTATCCAGATCCTTATCGTAAACGATATAGAACCCATTGCTCAAAAACAGTTTCTTCATTATTTGCGCTTTCTTTTCATATACCCTTACACTGTCGACAAAATTGAACTCACCATCATTTGCGGCCTTGAGCATAGCTGCCAAACCAAATTGTGAAGAATGATTGACTCCTGCAGACAGACTGTATAAGGCTCCAAAAATCATAGAATACCCAAAACAGTCAGAGGTATAATACCTGAGTAAGTCAGGGTAACATCTATTCGCAAGCTGGTCAGAGATAACCATAGCAGCAACACGCTCGCCAGCAAAAGAAAATGCTTTTGAACCCGAGATCAGAAGAAGCCAATTATCCGTGTAATTCGCAACACTGGGTTGATAGGGTGGTTCACCTGGTTTGGAATAATCTTTTCGAAAATCCATCCCAAAATAGGCTAAATCTTCGATGACAATGGCATCATACTTTGTGGCCAGTTCTCCGATTATTTTCAATTCCTCATCAGTGAAACAGATCCACGATGGATTATTGGGATTGGAGTACAGGATAGTAGAAATATTATTGGTTCTAAGATAAGACTCCAACTTAGGTCTTAATTTTTCACCC
>JAUVKA010000047.1 GCA_030592205.1 Bacteroidota bacterium
AAACAGCATTCCTGGGTATCTCCATCACTCCTTCTAAAGTCTGTCCGGAAAATTCTGCAAATAAATACTCGCCTACCAGTACTTGTGTCTCTGAAGAGGTTTTCAGTTTTACAAATATTCCTCTCATCTGTGTATTTGCATCCATTGTCTGGCCTTTCCGGATCACCTTACCTGTCCACTCCAGACCACGGCCTTTAGATGTAACGTTTACAGGATCACCTATTTTAACCCAATCTGCATCAAAACGATACAGGGGAACTTCCATTTCAAGCTGATCGGTCCGCAAGGCATGAGCCACCCTGCCCCCCATATTGGTAAAGCTGCCAACCTCGAGATATACATCAGCTAATGTGCCATTAAATGAAGCATATACAGCATATCGATTAAGTTGTAGTTCATCTTTGCGAATACTGAAATACTCGGATTGAACATTTTTGCTGGCAAGGAAAACTTTCAACTGATCATCATCGACCACCGGGAATTCCGGAAGATCCTTTTTAAAATCGATGGCAGCGAAAAAATCCATAAAGAGTTTCTCATGCTGAGGATAGTCGACTTTAATATCCGGAAGAAGCTTAGCAAGAGTATTTAAAAATTGGCTTTTTCTCGACTGAAGGGCAAGTTTGGCCTCATCGTTATAAATAGAGAATAACTTCTGGCCTTTACTGAAAGTGGATCCCCGCTTCAGAGGAATATCCCCCTGAATAATTCTTCCTGAAGCTTCCGCAATAATATCAACTACGGAAACTGAGGACATTCGTCCTGTGCCGGAAACCGGTGAATTAACCGGTCCGTATAAGACAGGCAATACTTTTACAAAACGCTGTGCCTCCACTGTCGGACGAGTTGGAGGATCTTTCTTTTGGGCAATCAGGAAACGCATCAGGCCAAAAGCCAGTCCGATAATAAAGACCAGGGCAGCCACAATGATAATCCTTCTGTCAATCTTTCTCATTTAGTTTCTTCTTTCTTGGTAAAATCTAATAAAACAGTTTGACAAAAATACAAGGAAATAGTTTAATCGGGGAATAGTTAACGGGGAACAGTTAACAGGGAGCAGGGAACAGGGACAATGGGCTATTGACAAGAAAAAAGCCGACTGCAATAAATTCAGACGGCCTTCCTCTTACTCATGGAATACGAAAAAGTTACTGGACTTTTTATAAATAATATCGTATTCTCATGAACTACTAATCAGCTTTTTCCAGTTCGTAGATCGATTGTACCTGGGCTGCAGACAGCACAGTATTATAAATTCTAACTTCATCCAATGCGCCATGGTAATATCCACCCCAGGCCTTTGGAATAATTTTGTCGACATCGTAATTGGTATCAACTTCTGCATATTTACTCGAACCCTGACCAAATACCAGATCGTGATCGGAAACAGTTACAGCAGTACCTGGAGTATTATCCCATACCTGCGTTTCGGATCCATTAACGTAGAAGGTCATTTTACCACCACCAAAAGTTACTACAAGGTGATACCATGTATTGATATCCAAGCCAGGATCAGTGTCTCTGTCATAAATACCTTCGCTTGCAGCAATGGTGAAGAATGGCTTGTTGGCAGATTGTAGCTGAAATTTAAATCCATTCCAGGAATGCAATCCCATAAAACGGTTATTCTCAAGAATTTCTGCTGCATTCACCCAAACTGAAATCGACAGTGTTTGGGGATTCAAAGCTGTATTGTAAGGAATATTAACATGCGCTCCTTCATTAAACATCAGAGCACCTCCGGCATTACCATAACGGTCAGTAGTCCACGTAGGAAGACCACCACCCCAGGTTCCTGACCCATCCAGGAGGGTCCCATCGAAATTATTCCCTGAAAAATCAGTAAGAGTCGTACCGGCACCATCATCAAAGGTCCAGTGAGCCATTAACGATTCCGGGGCAATAGCCTCCACCATATTTGAATTAAATACAGTTGTTGCTGCCTGAATGGATATTACCGTATTGTCAACTTCACTTTGAGTAGCATCAGCATTGTCATATACTACCTGTGCAGCATCAATAACAGCCTGGAATACGGCTATTGATCCGCGCAGATATTGTCCTTCGGCAGTACCCTCTACAGACGATGCAATAAGAGTGTTAGCCCCATTAATCGCAGTTTGGAGTGCGGCTTTGGTAACAACAATTGGTTCATCTTCCTTACAGCTATTAAAAATAATAGTTGTAGAAACAAGCATTAGAATTAGTGTAAATAATCCTAGTTTCATTTTTTTCATGATTTCAAAAAATTAGATTAATAATTAATATTTAGATTTATATCTCGTTCACTTTGAGGAACAGGAAAATATCGGTCTGTTTCATAATTAAAATTGATATAAGCAAGAGCATTTTCGGCTCTTGTTTTTCCATACCGCATCAAATCAAAAAACCGATGAAATTCAAATCCAAGTTCAACTCTTCGTTCATGCCTAATTGCCTCTTCCAGATCACTTTGGAAGGCTCCTTCAACAGGGGGCAACAGGCCATCGGGTATTGTGCCAAATCCAGCAATATCTTCATCGAAGAGGTAGCTCTCTCTTGCTCTTTTACGTACAGCGTTCAGTGGATACAGTGCTTCTGACGACCTGCCTAATTCATTCAGGGCCTCAGCCTTAATGAGCAATATCTCGCTGTATCGCATGAAAGTATAGTTAAGTTCACCATTCCCTTTACTGCCTTTATCAATCTCAGCCAATGGTTGCAGATGCTTTTTCTGAATGAAACCGGTTGGTGACCAGGCAGGATTAAAGGACTCACCATTGATCCAAATCTGCCCTTCTCTACCTACAGTATAATCCAATCGCGGATCCACCACATCACCTGAACTGACCTCAAACTCATCGATAAAATCCTGTCGGGGTACGTTAAAAAAGTATCCGTTTTCTTGTGGCGGTGCAAACCATTGGTGCAAAGAATTCCCCTGAAAAGGAACCTGGCCTGTTAAATGTTGGATTTCGAATACTGACTCTATATTGTTTTCGTAATCCACCATAAAATTTTGCTTATAAACATCCAGTAAACCATAGATATTTAGCGATTCCAAAGAATCAACATAAGTGAGTGCATCAGTATAATTCTCCTGGAAAAGATAAACTTTAGCAAGCAAACCGAAGGCAGCTCCTTTAGAGGCTCTGCCTAAATTTGCCGGAGAAATATTAGCAGGCAGGCCATTTATAGCAAGCAATAAATCAGTTTCGATTTGCCCGTAAATAATTTCTACCGCAGAAAGCGGAATGTGCAGGTCTTCGGAAGTTTTCACCGGCTCTGTTTTCAAGGGTATTTCACCGAATATATTCACCAGTTGGAAGTAGTAATACGCCCGTAAAAATCTAGCTTCAGACACATATTTATTTCCTAAAACTGCATCCATGTCAATGCCAGGAACTTTTGAAATAACTTCATTACACCTGGAAATGCCATTGTAATAATGCCTCCATATTGCCTCAACATAACCATTATCGGCAGTGGTTTCAAAATTCTCAATAAAGGATATCTCACTCTGATCGCCAGGAATTCCGCCCTTGGTGGCATCATCCGAAGCTACATCACCGAATACCCAAATATTATTTTCAATAGAGGTGAAAGCTAATGGTTCGTAACATGCATTGGTAGCTAAAAGAGCATGCTCAGCAGTTTTATAGAACGTTGCAGAGGAGTATTTACCCTGAATATCTTCATCTAAAAAATCTGAACACCCCATCAAAAAGGCAAATCCGGATATTATGATCACTGATCTAAGTTTCATCTTATTATAATTTAAAAGGTTATCTGTAAACCTATACTTAAACTAACTGCAGAAGGGTAAGTACCCCAGCCGATTCCAGCTGCTCTATCTCCCTCTGCTGTGGAGTTGTCGCTAACGGTCATCTCAGGATCAAGTCCGGGGTATTTAGTGAAAGTCAGCAAGTTTTGCCCCACAACATAAACTCTCATTTTGTTTATGAAAAACTTATTTGAAAGCTCCACAGGCATCGTATAACCAATTTGAAGGTTTTTCAATCTAAAATATGATCCGTCCTCCAGGAACCGCGTAGAAGGTTTAGTGTTGTTGGCCTTTGCTGACCAGGAAGCTCTTGGCTGGGTATTACTGGTCCCTTCACCGATCCAACGCTCATCGTAATACCGTTGAGTAACAGTGAACGGACGGTAAAAACCTTCAATATCTGTTGCAATCTGGTAGTAAATACTGTTCCCATAACTACCCTGACCAAAGAGGCTAAAATCAAAACTTTTATACTGGGCTGAGAAGTTTAATCCTAAGGTAAAATCCGGAATTGCACTTCCAATATGTATTCGATCATTCTCATCAATTATTCCGTCGCTATTTTGATCCTTGAACATAACATCTCCTGGCTTGATTCTATCCCCCTGATAGGCATGTGTAATTATATCTATGTTGTTCTGGAAGATTCCCTCCATTTCATACAAATAAAAAGAACCTACGGGATACCCTACTTCAGTTAGAGTTGCATATACACTATTATCTATTCGTCCTCCTGAAATCGGAGCATCTAATTCAAGAACCTTATTATTAAGGATAGCCAGGATTGCAGAAACAGAGACTCGTCCATTTTCATAGGCTTGCTTTCCATTCAGTTCAAATTCAAACCCGCTATTCAGAATTTTACCCTTATTCACCCAGGCAGGCTCAACAGATCCTCCTGATGGGGGAATCGGTTCCTGAGTAAGCATATTACTTGTTATTTTACGGAAATAGTCTGCAGTGAAATTGATACGGTTGTTAAATAAGCCTACATCAATTCCTGCATCGAATTGATTACTTGTTTCCCACTGTATATTGGAATTTCCGTAAACCGAAATGGCATAACCGTCAGAAGAAACTCCTCCAAACGGATAGTTATAATTCGAGCTGATCTGGTCGGAATATGCATAATATCCAACTTCCTGGTTGCCAATGGCACCGAATGAAGCCCTTAGCTTAAGGAGGTTTATTAATGAAACATCTTCAAAAAAATCTTCTTTATCGATTCTCCAGCCTGTTGAGAGTGAATAAAATGTACCCCATCTGTTTTCGGGACTAAACCGTGAAGATCCGTCTTCACGAATTACGGCAGAGACAAGATATTTGTTCTTATAATTATAATTCGCCCTCCCAAAAATTGAAGCCAAAGCATATCCCGCCTTCGACTCAGAAGCTGTTGTCGTACCCTGTCCATTACCTAAATAAACCAGGTTAGGATCTTGATCCGGGTAATCTTTTTCGGAAGCAGAATTCCGATAAATAGAGCCTTTGATCAGCTCAGTTCCCAGCATGGCAGACAAATGATGATCTTCAGCAAGCGTGGTCTCATAGGTAAGTGCATTACTCCATGACCAGTTCATGAATTCTCCATCAATCACGGTAAGCGTATTAGGATTGTTAATACGGTCGAATGTACCCCATCTTTTATCAAATCTTCGCCGATTGAAATTTCCTTTGTCAATTCCAAGCGTGGAAACCAGATTGAGCTTATCTGAAATTTTAAATGTAGCGTCTAAATTACCGAAAACCCGGGTCTCCTTCCTTACATTGTTCTGATTCAGAGCCAATCCCACCGGACTGTATCCATCTCCAAAGAACCTGGGTTCATCCGGTAAGTCAACAAACTCTCCATTTTCGTCATATACCGGGATTGCAGGAGTCCTGAAATATGCATACCTGACAACGCTTCCGCCATTACCGCCATAACCATCACCGCTGCTTCCAATTGTATTGTTTTCATCCACTGATATGTTTATGTTTGTACCAATTGTAAGCCAGTCAAAAGCATCAGTGGAGAGATTAATTTTTCCAATGGTGCGTTGATAATTGCTATTGAGTATTATACCTTCCTGACCAAACTGATTTGCTGAGATCAGATATCTTGTTTTGTCGTTACCACCGCTCAATGAAATACTGTGATTTTGAATAAGGGCATTTTGAAATATCTCCTTAAGATGATTTACATTAGGTAGTGTAGCAGCATATTCGGGAGTAATCAAAGGTCGCTTCAAAATATCGTTTGAGATAAAGGCATTATCATTATTGGCTGCCTCATTGAATATCTCCACGTACTGTTCAGTATTGGTCATATCTGTCAGTGAACCATGCCGTTGAACTCCAAACTGAGTATTAAAATTCACAACTGGTTTTCCGCTGGCACCCTTTTTTGTAGTAATTAGCACCACTCCATTGTTAGCCCTGGAACCATAAATAGCAGCTGAAGCAGCATCCTTGAGTACACTAATAGATTCAATATCTGAAACTGCCAGATTATTTAAGGCGTTTGTGGTAGGAACTCCATCAACAATGTACAGTGGTGAATTACTACTATTGATGGATCCCACTCCCCTGATTCGAACGGAAACCCCTTCTCCGGGTGCTCCGGTATTTTGTGTAATATTCACCCCGGCAACCTTTCCCTGCAAAGCCTGATCCACACCTGAAAGAGGAAGCGTCTCCATCTTACTCATATTTACACTTGAGACCGATCCAGTAAGGTCTACTTTTCGTTGGGTGCCATATCCAACAACAACCACCTCATCAAGTAATTCTGTTTTTTCCTGTAGTTGTATATCGAAGTGCACAGTGCTGCCAACACGAATCTCAAGGGTTTCAAACCCAACACAGGATATAACGAGAACTGGATCCTCAATATCCGCAGGAAGGTTAAGAGAAAAATCACCGGATAAAGAAGTAATTGCTCCAACGGATGTTCCCTTTACAGCAACAGTAACTGCAATCAGTTCGATACCGTCAAGGTCAGTAATCTTTCCTGTAATGATCTTACTCTGAGCATTACTATTCACCGGTATGAAGAATAAACCAATGAATAGAATGAGAAGTATGTTCTTATGTAAGTTCATAAAATTAGTATTATGGGTTAAAACTATTTGTATGCAATCACTATATCATTAACTACTGTTTTGTCAGCTATTCTTTCCAGTTTGCTATTTGCCGGGATTACTACAATAAGCATAACCTGATTGGCCGGCAGAGTAAAATAGCCTGTTTCTGTCACCTGGGTAGCAACCATACGATGGCTAATCGCGTCGTAGATATCCACAGGCTCACTTTCATTGAAGTATTCAATTACTTTATCCTCATTAAATGGATTGTAGTAGAGATAAGTAGGAAAAGCTGGACTGCCATAAAAATCTGTGGCAAGACAATTCAGCTGAAGTATCTGCTCCACATTGGTTTCCCGAATAATCGAACCAAAAATACCTACATGAGCCGATCCATAGATGCTAAACATGGAAATAGGGGGTTGTCCGATTACCCAGTTAGGGCCATCACCAAGAGCCACAGGTGAAATGCCTTTGAGTTCATCCTTATTATAAGGATCAGTTTTCTTTAATCCTTCATAAGAAATCACATTTCTGGTAACAGCTTTCTCAGCCGGAAGCCATTGGTTTTCATCAGGTATTTCATAGGGATAGAAAAACCTTGCCGAATTGGCGGCATTAAGCATCCACTTGGCAATAACTTTTGCATACCGGGGTTCATAACGTACCATGGGAACCAAAGGCCAGGCCATATCATATGTATTCATGAGAAAGCCATAGCCACCCTCCTGAATAATATTTCCCTGTATCCCGCTTACGTCATATTCACCCCAGTGGTCATTAATGATCCCCCAGCCTGTACGTCCATCCTCTGCCATACATCCCTCAAAAGTCCAGGAAAGTATTGTGGAAATGTCGTAATCCGTACCAAACTCTGCATTTAATCTGGCTGCGGTATAAGCTCCAAAAGGCATCAACACCTCATAAAACCGGCTTTCACTCTGAGAATACAGAGCATCCAGGGCAGAGATTGCTCCCTCCAGATAACTGTTGTCCCCGAATTTTTTATATGCTGAATATAATACCCAGGCATGCCCGGCAGCAGCATCTTGCTGAAATGGAATCTGATTACGCATTCCTTTCATTGTGCTGTAATCGAAATAAGAGTAATCGTAGTTACCATTAAGTACAGAATCTGCCTTTAAAAACTGGTCTGCGATAATTTTTTGCAGACTATCAGCACGCTCTACACCAGTAAAAAGATCAGAAACTGCATAGTAAAGTATATTGGGGAAAACATCGTACCACCAATCGCGTCCATATCCCCCGCCCAGCATTGCAATTTCTTCAGAAGTATTGTTCATCATGATGTTCCAGCCATTATCACTATTGAAGTAATTCTGAACCATTTTCACGTAGTTAAAGTCATTTTGCTTAGTTTTATCAATACCTACAAGCCCTGCACCCAGCAATGCTCCCAGTGAATTAATAGCTTCGTGAAATTCCCCGCCGTTTACATGCGGCCCCTGGCGTACATCACCAATAACAGTAAACAAACCAAAAGTGACCTGGGGGAAATTTCTTCCTGCAGAGTCAAGCCAAATAAATGATTCTCCAGGTAAATCAGCCTGATGATTAAAGATTACTTCATCAAAATTCAGTGTTTTCTCTTTCCAATCAAGCATCTTATAGGGAGATGGATGATTAGGCATTTCATCCACTTTGGCCATACCAACCTGTTCTATCTCATTGCCAAAGTAGGTGCAGGCAGTAAGACTGAGCATTACTGACAGGATGCATATTATAGGTGTTAATCTCATCAGTTAATTATTATTTCAATTAGTTTTTTTCGATGTTAAAGTTTTTCACTTTTATTTGCGTGAATATGAACTTATTATAAGTTTAATAAGTTAAGGATTCTTTGATTCATTGTCAAGTAAAGTTTCCGATTTTGTTGGGTATGTATTGGATTTCCTGATCAAGGATTTCGCAACAGGTATGGATATTAACTGCACAGCTGCAATAATGATCAGCGAATATTTAAGAGCAAAGGATTCTGAAACGTAATATATAAGGACAATAAACAAGCCCAGACCCAAAAACCTACCGATATATAATCCAAATTCGTGATTGAAAATATAGGCAAACTGGTTTCTGTTCTCTTTGAATGAAAGCACATCAATCACTTTCATTTGTATGGGGAAATAAGCAATATCATGCAAAGGCATAAACATTACCTTACAAATAACAAATGCAATTACACCGGTAGCAGAGAATAGAATGCCATTAATTATCGTTCCGATAAAGAAGATTACCAAACCGGCTGAGAAAATGTAGATTCTGTGTTTTGGTTTGGAAAGCCGTCCAAGAAAATATAAGACAATTGCCGACAATATCCCAGAGAGACTCTGGATGGTACCCAGAGAACTTTCGTCACCCACAAGTTGCATAATAAGAATGGCGGGTGCGGTAACCAGGTATCCCTGTGCCAAACCTTTAAGTGATGACAGGAACAGCATTTTACTCCATAACTTATCAAACTTAAAGTAAATGAACCTTTTTTGTATGGGATTTCGGAACTTCTCCTGATGGATAATAATGCTGGAAATAATCGTAAGCATAAAGACTACGAGTGTAACAATTTTATATGCATTACCAATGTTCCCAATCCAATCCCAGTTTCCTGAACTAATCAGGAACCATCCTATTATCACCGGAACAATAATAAAGGTGAGAGTGTAGAAGAAAGTTTCCAGTCCATAGTAATAATTTCTATTACTATCGTTCGTGGTATTAAGCGCCAGGAAATCACGATTAGCCCAGAAGAACCCAAAGGAAGATCCCATAATAAGCCCGGCAAAGCCAACACCTAAGGCATTTATCTCACCCAGGGTCATCATAAATACCATCGAAATACCACTGAGCAGCATTCCAAAACTATATAGATGGGCAATTTTTATTTTATTTAGCAGAAAACCATTGATCAGGAATGTTATTGGAATACCTGTATAAGCCGCCAGCTGATATATAGCCACCAGCCCAGGCTCACCTGAACTACGCATGATATAGGCACCCACAAAAATATCAATGACCGGTATGACGAGCGCATATATAATATTTGTAATAAGCAGGACTCTCATATCCCGCGGCATACTTAGAAAAAAGTCGTATTCCTTTTTGACACTATGTACCAAAAATATTTTCATAGTCTACTCTTTAAGTGAGCTTAAAATTTCGGAAACAGAAAACTCTGCCATGCAAATGACTTCATCACTTGCACCATAATAGATGGTGAGGGTGTCTCCGTCCAGGAGTTGTCCATTGGTAAAAACCACATTACCGAAAAATCCCGTTTTCTCATAATCCGCTATCGGTTCCATGATAGCTTCTTCACTACGGGCAATAAGCCTTGAAGGATCGTTTATGTCCAGTAATAAGGCACCCAAACAATATCTGTGGTCATGGCTTGCACCATGGTAGATAGCCAGCCAGCCTTCGGAAGTTCTAATAGGCTCAGCTCCGGCGCCCAGCCGGGCACTGTCCCATGAGTTCTCCCGAGTTATAGCAATACATTTATGGTTTCCCCAATGCATCAGATCAGGCGACTCTGCAATCCAAATATAGTTACCTCCAAGCTCGGGACTACTGGGACGATGCAAAGCGTAATACTTGTTATCAATCTTCTCGCCAAAAATTGCACAATCCTTATTGTGCGGAGGGAAAATCATTCCCCGTCTTTCAAATTTCTTCCAATCTTTGGTAAATATATATCCTACACCTACGCCTTCGGGTGAAACTTTAGTATAGCTTAGATGATATCCATCCTCCATAGTGGTTACCCTGCAATCTTCGATACCAAATGTTTCCTGGACACCCTTCCCGAAAATAGAGGCATAGCCTTCCGGCTCATAAAACTGAATTCCATCATCACTGCACACTAGCCTGAGGTGAGAAAGTGTGGTCAGGTAGTGACGGCCTTTATAAATAATTATCCTGGGATCGGTAGTATCTAGTTCAGGATCATCTTTGCTGAAACGCATAATCTCAACACCCCCATCTTTCAACACAGGAAAACTAATCATACCCTCCTGCTCAGGACGCTCAGCAACTCTCAACAAAAGCCATATCTTATTCTCAAACCTGAAAACTCCGGGATTTAACAGACATTCAACTTTCATCCCTGCAATACTTGGTTTAATATCATCAGGTTTTAGAATCGGGTTATGTTTACTCCGCCGGGCAAAATCCATAAATATCATTTTAAGAATCTGATGCAAAGTATGAAATCACTTCCGCTAACCTTTCCATTCCGTTACCAATATTGTATACCCCGTTACCAAAACCAGAATTCCCGATAACGAGTATTCGTTACCCACAAAGCCGATCAAGCGCTAAAACACAGTAAGTTACAAGCCATCAAGTCAGCATCTCATATTCTCACTACTTGTAAAACAATAGCTTCCTTGTCTGAATACAGTGTTTTTTTCATATAAATTATGTCGTAAATTGCCGTAATGAGAAAGTTGATCCAAATCGCTCTGTTGATAAGTTCATCTTCACTGTTTGCTCAACAAATAACAATTCCACGAATTGCAATGATGGCCGATTTTCCTCAGCCGTATGAAATGCGTAACTGGAAGCATGTTGCTCAGATATATGACTCTTTGGTTTACAACGAATTTCTTTCAGGTCAATACCTTCCCCTAATTGAAATCACCGAGCAGACAATAAATTATCCCGAACATCCTTCATTTGGTTTGCACTCATATGTGGGAACCGCTACTCCCTCTGTAGGAGAAGCCATAAATGTGATCCCTTCGCTAATTGGCGCCACTTTATGTGGTATTGATAAAGGCATGCAGTTTGGTGAGAATTGGGTGCTCTTTTGTGAAGAGTATTTCAATAAAGCATCAGGAGAAAATGTTTACCTGAATAATCCCAACGGTCAGAGCGGTCATGATTGGTGGTACGAGACCATGCCCAATATTTTCTTTTATCAGTTGAATGCCTTGTATCCGAATACGGGCAACTTCGAAGAACAGTTCAGCAGTGTGGCTGAGTCTTGGTTCAAAGCTGTCAAAGCCATGGGGGGCAACAATACTCCATGGGAAGTCCCGGAAATGACTCATCGGGCATGGAATTTAAGACTGATGAAACCACTAACTGTAGGTGTTCCTGAACCGGAAGCCGCAGGAGCCCTGGCATGGATTCTTTATAGCGCATATCAGCAAACCGGAAAAACAGCCTTTAGAGAGGCAGCTGAATGGTGCATGGAATACCTTAACGGACTTGAAACCAATCCTTCTTACGAATTGCAACTCTCGTACGGAACCTATACAGCTGCACGGATGAATGCAGAGTTGGGAACCACATACAATGTGGAAAAGATGATCAATTGGTGTTTCGATATTGGCCCGCTTCGGAACTGGGGTGCCATTGAGGGTACATGGGGTGGATTGGATTGTGACGGACTTGTAGGAGAACAATCAGATGGAGGAACCGGATATGCTTTTAGTATGAATGGTTTTCAACAGGCTGCTGCCTTACTTCCTTTGGTCAGATACGATGATCGTTATGCACATGCCCTTGGTAAATGGACATTGAATCTTGCTAATGCTTCAAGACTTTTTTATGCAAATTATTTGCCTGATGAAAATCAGGATGCTCGTGACTGGACTGCCCTTCATGATCCGGAATCGGTGATTGCTTACGAAGCGTTAAAAGAGACACTCCAGGGCCGGGCACCTTTTGCTACTGGTGACGCTGTCAGGGGTGGATGGGCTGCAACAAACCTTGCTCTTTATGGATCCTCACACGTAGGAATGCTAGGAGGAATTATCAACAATACAAACATTGAGGGTATTTTGCAGTTAGATCTGTTAAAAACAGACTATTACCGCAACGAAGCCTTTCCCACTTACCTATACTATAATCCGCATTCAAGCAGTCAGGAAGTACAGCTTGCCCTGGAAGAAAGCTCATATGATATTTATGAGACTACTACTAACCAATTTCTAACTTACAAGCAAACCGGGCAGTATTTGATTAATATACCACCCGTACAGGCCAGAGTACTTGTGCTTGTGCCAGCCGGGTTGGAGATTACCTATAAATATGATCACACCCTCGCTGGTGGTGTGGTGATTGATTATCTCAATGGCCGGGCTGTGGAAAATTTCCCTCCCCGCATCAAGTCTCTGGCTTCAAAGGATAGTATTGTACTGGTGAATAGTGAACATAAGATCTTTTGCACTGCTGAGAGTCGTGATGAGGGCGTTTTGCAATATCAGTGGTCCTCCAGCGGGGGAACCATTGAAGGTGAAGGTGCCTCGATATCCTGGTTGGCTCCAGCCATTGAAGGGGATTTTACCATCAGATGCAAAGTAACTAATACCGATCTTCTGCATATTAGCGACTCCCTGTCAGTTATGGTTAGAGATTCTTCTTATTTTCAGAGTGGATGTTTAATAGCTGGTTTTAGCTTTAATGGAAATGGAGATGACTTTAGCTCTTACCTCAATCATGGAATACCATACAATATAATATGGGAAGATGATCACAATAATGAACCTGGGAAAGCAGCCGGATTCAATGGGAATACCTCTATGATTAAAGTTCTAAACGATGAATATCTGAATTTTACCGATGGTTTGTCATTGACTTGTTGGATAAAACCAAAGGAGAGGGTTATGGGCGAACAGTTTATTGTCTCACACGGAAGTTGGCAAAACCGCTATAAACTGTCAATTAATAACAACCATTTAAGGTTTACTATCAATGGTTCTTCGGGAATTGTTGATCTGGACTCGAAAACAGAACTGCAAGCAGATTCCTGGCAACATGTTGCGGTTGTGTTTAACGGCAGGGATATGGAACTTTATCTCAATGGCGACCTGAATAGCTTTACACCATGGACAGGAAAGCTGAATACTACTTCATATGATCTGACAATCGGACAGATGTTACCGAATAATTCAGCATACAACTTTAACGGAGTCATTGATGACTTGCGAATATTCAACTACGGTATTGACAAACAGGATATTATGAAAATCATGGCAGGAGAACTCCTGACCGTGGTTTCTTTGGATGAACAAAATCGATTTACCATCTTCCCAAATCCTGCACAAAGTTCCGTTACCCTTACTGTGAATGCCGATGATTTTATTCCGGACAAGATATGGGTTACAGGTTATACCGGTCAAGTTCTGTGGAGCTTCGAGATGCAGGAAAAACTATATAAAAAAGATCAAATCAAACTACCCCTCAGCCACTTGAATGCAGGCATCTATTTTGTATGTATCATAGAGAATG
>JAUVKA010000374.1 GCA_030592205.1 Bacteroidota bacterium
CTTATAGGGTGTATTTGCCGTACCACAAAATTATTGCCGCAATATTTACGTCAAAAAGAACGCTTAACTGCCGTATTGGCCTGAAAAGGACTGTAAGTGGTACGCACTATGGCCGTGGAATCCTCGTACTGGTAATCCGAATTTCTGTTCGTCGATTTACTGCTCTACCCTGTTCAGTATTGTTATCTGACAAAGGTTGATCAGGGCCATATCCCGTTGCAGTGAGTCGATTTAAAGCAACGCCCTTGCTAACAAGGAATTGCCTTACAGACTCAGCCCGGTTCTTGCTGAGATTAATATTGTAATTATAATCTCCGGTATTATCTGTGTGGCCGCCAATCTCAATAGTTGTTCTTGTGTTTTGTGCAAGTAACTCTGTCAGTTCCAGTAACTCAGGGTAGGATTCCTTTTTAATAGTAAATGAATCTGTTTCGAAAAATACATTTCGAAGAATCACTTTGGATCCCAGCTTTAAGGGCTCCAGGAGAATATCCCAATCAAAGGATTTTCCGGGTGCCAAAGAATCAGAGGGCAGAAAGGCTGAATAAAAAAGGAAGCCTTGCCGGTTCACCACAAACCTGTGATCTTTATCAACCGGAAGACCGATCATATACTTTCCTGAGCTTGGATCTGAGTCAACCCGCGAAACCAGTTTACCTTCCTGATTCTGAACCAGAACAACAGCAGATATAGGTCGATGGGAAACCGCATTTAGCACTTTACCTGATACAATAGCAAGCTGCTCCGGCGCCAGGGTATCCGGCAAACACGTTCTTAATATATCCCTTCCGGTGATGCTGTCGCGGTTAGAAGAAAACAGAGCAAAATTATCTTTGCTATGAAAACTAATTCCCATTTCTTCACCGTGTGTATTAACCGGATATCCCAGGTTTATTGGTTTCGACCAGGCCAAACCTTCCCGTCTGACAGATACAAAAAGGTCTAAGCCTCCCATACCGATCCATCCTGAAGAGCTGAAATAAATCCTGTTACCATCACCATGAACGTATGGTGCCAGTTCATCCCCGGCAGTATTTATTGAAGGTCCAGCATTCACAGGCTCTGTCCACCCGCCCTCTGTTTTCCATTGGCTTATCCAGATATCCATTCCTCCGTAACCTCCGGGCCGGGTACTGGAAAAAAACAGCTTTCTTCCATCCAGACTGAGGAAGGGAGTGGATTCCCAGTATCTGGTATTCACCGGATAATCCAGATTCAGTGGCAGATCCCAGGTGTCCCCCTGTTTTCTCGACACATAAATATCACAGCCTCCCTTGCTGTCAGGCCTTTTGCACGCTGTGAAAAACATCAGCCGGCCATCCTGCCTCACAGATTGTGTACCCTCATTTCCTTGAGTGGTAATAGGCACCGGAAAGATGCTGGCAGTAGTGAATCCAGAATCAACATAAAGTGATTCATATAAATCTTCCTGACCCAGTCCGTTCGGATAATTATCGTCTCTTTCCTGGCGGGTAAACACCAGCCTTTGTCCATCCACAGTAAGACTTGGGAAATATTCGTTTTCATTGCTATTAATCCCCAGGGAAACAGGCTGCGCTACTCCTTTGCTTTTTTCCAGCTGATCTATCGCGAAATGAATACGATCTTTTAGCCTAAGACTGCGGTCATGGTATTGCACTTTTGATAAGTTAAGTTCTTTAAGCGCCTCACGGTAGTTTCCTTTTTCATAGGATATCTTGGCCAGTTCCGGGAAAATATTCGGATAGTTAACAGGATCCAGCTCAGTAACACTTTTCAAGGCTTTATATGCAAGATCCTGATTATTCATTTCCAGGGCTAATTCACCAAGAAGGAGCCAGGCATCTACGTAAGTGGGAGCTTTAATTGTTATCTCTTTTAGTTGATTCTCAGCCTCTTTCCATTCAAAGCCTTCATATAGTTCACGAGCCTGTTTTAATTGCTTTTGGATTCTTTTTGATGCCTGAGGATGCGTCTGAGCCAATAAACAAGATTCCTGTCCGGCCAATAAACCAGTCAACACAATCAGGATAACTTGTATATTCTTTCCAATGCTCATTATGGTATTCCCCAAACCTTGTGGGTTTGCATAGAAATTCGCCACTTTGGATGATCCCTAATATAGGCAATTATGGCTTTAGTCATTTTTTTTATCTGACTCCATTCGGGCTGTAGAAATAAATGACAATCAGGATTCACCAGTCCAGCCATTTTCTCAGCCCATATAAAATCCTTATCCTCATTTATAATAACTTTCAATTCATGGGCTTTAGTATAATACTCAGGTAAAGGCGGGTTGTGATTTTTTGGCGATAAACAAATCCAATCCCAATTACCAGTCAGTTTGTAAGCCCCTGAAGTTTCCAAATACATTACCAAACCATTCTTTTTAGCTTGAATAGTGAGATACTCCAGGTCATATAGAGTTGGCTCTCCTCCTGTAACCAGAAGTGAGTTGGAGGGGTTTTCCTTCGCTCTGGAAATAATAGAATCTACATCAACTAAAGGATGCATGTCAGCTTGCCAGGATCTCTTCGAATCGCACCATGAGCAACCAATATCACATCCTCCGATTCGAATGAAATAAGAAGCTTTACCGGTATTAAAACCTTCACCTTGCAAACTATAAAACTCTTCCATCAAGGGCAACTTCCTTCCACCCTGAAAGAGATCAGTATCAGCCATATTCCTCTGCTTTTGGTTCTATACAAAGATAACATAAATACCTGCACCTCAGTGAGACTCCATACAGGTAACAAAGGCCATTGAATTCCTGTATTCCTCAATTCAGTACTCATATCACCCTTAACACATAATTAACAAGTTAGTCAAGGAACTCATTTTGTGAGCACTATGCTGCACGATTCCGCTTTCCGGAATGGATTGTCAATAATTACGACAGGTGTTAAAAACATTGCTTTGGCCAGATTAGATCAGTTCATATCTTTGGAAAATAAAATTTTTTATATGCGAAAAATAATATTCATAATATCAGGGCTTCTATTAATGTCAGCCGGCAGTTTTGGGCAGGTTTTCAAGATAGTTCTGAATCAGCCGGATCTTCTGAGTGTCAACCCTGGCAGAGATACCCTTATATGTAAAAATCATAGCGTGGTTTTGGGTGGTATTCCAACTGCATTTGGGGGCACAGAAGATTATACATATATGTGGTCACCCTTCGATGGCCTCGACGATCCTACTTCTCCTAACCCTGAGGCTACTCCCACACAATCTACGAAGTATATACTCACAGTTACGGATGCCTATGGTTGTCATTTGACAGATTTTATTAATGTCACTGTGGATGCCTGTCTGGGAATTGATCAGGACTTAATTATTGGTGATTTGGCGATCTATCCAAACCCAAGTGCTGGAGCTTTTACAATCAGTGGATTACCTGTTAATGGACAGAATATAAAAGTGAGCCTCATCAACAGTATGGGCAGGGAGATCTTAAGCCGATGGATTCCTGACGGATCAGAATCTGCAGACTTTGATCTAGCCGGTCAGGGATTGCCAAAGGGTGTTTATTTTTTCCGAATTATGACGAATAAACAAGTTCTCGTTCGGAGAATTCAAATGATCTAGGAGGTATGATTATGAAGATAATAGAAGTAGTGAAAGATATAATAAGAATGAAGAGATCTGTTGCTTATATTTTGTTAAGCAGTATTGTGCTGTGGGGCATTCTTGTCATGCCGGCATCTGGTCAACATAAAGTATGCAGACAAGATACAGTTACTATATATATTGATGAATACCGTGGTCAGATTAGCTGGCAGGAATCACAAAATGGACTTGATTGGACCTATCTTTCTCAAGTCGTTGGTGACACCGTTTCCCTGGTCGCTAATGATCCTTTTTATATGAGGCTGGAAATTCTGGATGGAAATTGCAAGCCTTATTATTCGGAGATATTATCGATTGGTATTCATGAACCTCCCCAGGTGGAATTTCAATCGCGTGATTCTGTTTGCATCAACGAGCGGGATTTCGTTATTCTAGGGGGATTACCTGAAGGTGGAGAATACTTTGGGCCTGGAGTTTCAGATGGAAACTTTTACCCAGACAATGCAGGAACAGGTATTCATGTCCTTGGATACTTTTTTGAGGATCCGGAAACAACATGTTCAGATACTGCCTATTCCCAAATCGAAGTTTTGCCGGTAACAAGCAAAGCACAAGCTGGC
>JAUVKA010000324.1 GCA_030592205.1 Bacteroidota bacterium
AGATTCTTGTGGGAGAAAACAGCATAGAAATCAAGCACTCTATTCCCGTGAAAAAGGCTTTAAACTCTGATCAAGAAAAAAGTTACCTACAGTGTACAAGGAGTCATTTCACCGTTACTGATTAATATCTATCTTCACTATGTACTGGATGAGTGGTTTTCGGAACAAATCCAGTCACGATTAAAGGGAAAGAGTTTTATAGTAAGATGGGCAGATGACTTTGTATTGGGCTTTTCAGACAAGTCAGATGCTCTAAGGGTGATGGAGGTTTTACCGAAAAGGTTCGCCAAATATAAACTGACATTACACCCAGACAAGACGAAGTTAATAGACCTGAACAGTCAAAGGGGCGAGTCTGGTAGGAGTTTTGATTTCCTTGGTTTTACCCATTATTTAGGTAAAAGCCAGAAAGGGAACAGAGTTCTTAAGCGTAAGACGAGCACTAAACGGCTAACCAAGGCTATTACTACTATTAGCATGTTTATTAAGCGAAATCGTCATATGAAACTCAAGGCGTTGATAGCCACTATAAATGTCAAACTACGAGGACACTATGCGTATTATGGGATTACTTTTAATTACAAAGGTATATCCCGGTTTTACATGCAAGTCCAGCGCAGTCTATTCAAGTGGCTAAAACGACGCGGGGGTAAATCTAAATGGATATGGGAAACCTTTTCCAAATTGGTAAACCAATGGATGCCTCTGACTAAACCCTTAATTTATCACTCATATACTTTATCTTAGCGAAACAAATTATCGAGGAACCGGATGCGGGAAAGCCGCTCGTCCGGGACTGTGGGGGAGCGGGGAGGTAACGAACCGCTCTACCCGGAAGCAGGTTCAAAGAATTAAGTAAAATGGAATATGTAGAGACGCATCATGATGCGTCTCTATGACGGAAGTTCCAATATTATGCGTCTCCTGTATGGAAGTTCTGACGAAGAAACGGAAAAATTCCCGTAGCCAAGGGCTTGTTGGAGCGAAGCGGAAATCCCGAGAATCCCTGATTATGAGGGAGTTTCCAGAGGTGTCTAGATGTTGGTAAAGTATTGTAAATCTTATCATTCTGTGGAAGGAGGATTTCCAGAATTTATCCATTTATGTCCTACTTTATCCGAAAAACTGGCGGGGAACCTGGCCTATATATTCTATGGCTTTAATGTCTATTTAGGAAATCCGTTCATAATTGGAGGAAAAACGGGAAAAAATGGAAGAACTTTTGTTCTATCACTAATTTGTGCCTTTAAAAGGGTTCTCTATCCTATCCTCGATCCAACTTTTATCAATGTAGATATTCCAATGGTCGTGTTGAACCGGGAAGCCAGGAAACTGGGCCAGGGCCTGATGATAGTATTTAATTGCTTCTGCTCTTTGGTTATTCAAATCTTTCAGATGACCCATCCAGGTGAGGACAGCAAAATTAACTATGAAATTCTCGTCCTCAGCTTCACTGAATGCTGTAAAAGCTTCATCATACAATTTATCTGCAACTAATCGTATTCCCAGTCCAAACCATGATTCACTGTCCATGTATTTGCTTTTCAAAGCTTTCTGGTAGCATTCTTTTACTTTCTTCTCCTGATTTCCTTCCCATGAAAGTGCATTTATTGTATTGATCAATTCTTTGGACAATCTGTAATTTTCAATAGCAATCGAATCAGTATTGGTCAGAGTGAATTCTGTTGATGTAAATTCTGTTTTTAACCAGGTGTCCATTATCGCGAAGACATCATACTTATTGTATTGATGTACTTCATCCTTAATAATCCGCAGAGCACCTTTTTTGAATCCATTCTTAAGCAAATCATTATATGTATTTCTGGCACTTAAAGGAGGCATAGCAGCATCGTTTTCACCAACACAAATTAGAACTGGTACATTAGCATAAAGGATATTAGGCACAGAATTATACAATGGCCATTCCTTATCTATATAATATGATTCCCAAGGTGCATATCCGAAACCAAATGGTTTAGAATTCTTAAAGTAAGTTTCAAATTTATTTTCATCCATATTCCTAAGGCTGTCCTGAAGACTTCCTTTCTGTGAGATCTCTGTAAGGATCTGATCATCTGACCATTGTTTGTTCTTTTTCAACCAATCGGTTTGATAATAATTCTCGACACTCAGGTCCTTGTAATTGACGGGGATCGAACCGGATCCAAGTAATATACAAGCATGGAGTTGTGACTTCAGCATTGCCAGAACTTTAGTTGCGACCAGGCTACCCTCACTGTATCCCACGATAATCAGATCTTTTTCGTCCCTAATAACTCCACGGTTTTTTAATTCTGATATAAAATAGAAAATATCCAGAGAGAGGTCAGTATAATTGGGTCTTGGTAATTCAGTTGGGTAAACAAAACTCCTTTTGGCCATTGTAGCCACCGAATAGCCTTTATTGACCATTGTATTTATGAAGCGGGTATAAAACTCATGTTTCTGGGCAATGATTTTACCCTGATCCGTCCATCCGGGTCCAATACTTCCTTTTTCATCATAAGGGGTACTGCCATTGATGAATAACAGAGTTTTATGGGCTTTATTTTTGGGATGTAATACCTGGGCTGGCAAGGATTTTCCATCATAAGTTTCGAGTGTAAATGTGTCCTGGCCAGAAGCTATATTGTTAATGCAACTGATAATTATTGTCAGAATTAGAACCTGATAGATCTTCATGATATTAGGTATTAAGTTTTACTATCGGTAAGACTAAGTAGGCGCCCAAAAAGTTACAGATGAGATCTTTTACTCACTTTTAGGTGTTAGCGATTTGAATTAGTACTGCTATCAGGAATTATTCTCATGTGGACAATATTTCCAGAGTGAATCCTTTCTTCTATCACCATTTTGCCACGAACCATCCTGGGTTTGTTTTTATATTCAAGATATCTGATATGCTGAATACCCTTTAAAGCAGACTTCAGTCTTCTTTAAATATCTTTTGAATTAATTAGCAGGTTCAGGTCCTCCTGTTTCAATCAATAATGAATTTGTCCCGTAATGTTACAATCCTTAAAACAGGGTTATCATTTTCTTTCAGACCTTTAATAAGATCTGAAAGGCGTTTATCAGGATTGAAGTCAGGATTATCAGGATTTAACAAGTCGATGGCATCCATCAGTGAATATACTTTCCCTTCTACAGCGTGGTATAACTGAAGAGGTAAACCATTATCAATATCATCATCTAACTTTCTCTTTTCGTTTCCATTCACAACATAATATTGATCATCAAGCAACGAATAAATACCATACTCCCGGCCATCGAATCCGAGGTAATTCTGATTCAGATAATTGATGGGTGAAACATATATATTATCCTCATTTTTATTTACAAAAGCATCTACTACCAAATAGGGTGTCGCATTTTCGGCATCCCTCACTAACCATGTAGTATCATCATCATCAGCTGCAAGCACCCCTTCCGGGTGATTTGAGATCCAAAGCCTTGGGAAGTACCTTCCACCCTGATCACCTTCAAACCAATTTTGGGAGCGTGGCCCGGCAAAGAATTGTTTAATGACCTGCCCATTCTGGCCTATTGTGCTATACATTGGGAAACCGAATAGCATTGGTCCGATGAATATATTCCCATCAGGAAGAAGGGCAGAAAAATCCATTCCGGTCTGACCTTTAAATTCTATCGACCTTTTATACTGACCATTATAGTCAAATACTAATAATGATTGGCGATTGTCTGGAATAATAATCTCTTTCTCATCCGGATTATGGATATAATGGGGTAAAATACTAAGGTATTCGCCGGGGCCTTTCCCAATATGATCAATTTTTGACCTGAATTCGCCGTCTTTCCCAAAATAGTATATGGCATTCTTAAATCTAATTAAATAGCCATCATCCGTTGCTTGAATATTTTTGGTGGCTCCAATCAGACAATCATTATTCGTTTCAAGCACAACATATTCATTTTTTTTGGCAACAGAACTGAGCTTTGATAAAGTTCCATCAGCTTGCATAAAACGCGCTAGCTGAATATGTTTCGGATAGTCATCGGCATTGAAGGTGACAGAATTATTACAACAGCAAAGTCCGATGCAGCAAAGCAGGAGAGTAACAATTTTCATAAGATGAAGCTTAAGTCTGGGGGGAAAGCTAAAAGTATAGTTAATAATTTAGACTAACAAGATCAAACAGCAATTGATCGATCAAACAAAAAAGGCCAGCCTCCAAAAATAGTATGAAAAATAAGGTGAAAATGGTTTACTGGAAAACATCAGGATAATAAGGCAGATAACCAATTCCACAGCAACACTGGCAGAGTTATAGGGTATTGCCAGATTTATTCCTAACCAAGCAATGGGGGGGGTATCTTCAATTATCTGATCGGGAATGAGGATATACATTTAAAGAACTATTCTGTCATAGAATAGGATATTTCTGATAGAAACGAAGATAATCCAATACTTCATCTTTGAGTTTATTCCTAACGAAGTTCTTCGTTTTTTCATCCAATAAATCACCAACCCCAACCAGAAGCTTATTCTCCTTCAGTTTCTCGATGGTGGATATGCATTGGTCAAGGTAATCTGGTAATGACTTCTCCATTCTGGTTTCAATGATTATCGGATTTACTGGTGTTTTCCTGGACAATAAAAACCAAATGTCAAAAACATCGCGATTGGTGATAGTGGGTCTGTCGAGTAATGCGCAAAGCTTATGGGCCAGAAGATCCTCCTGAACCATTACCTTGATGCTTTGTCCCATTAAGGATTTAATTTCATATCTGTCAGAGAAGTTCCGCTTGGAGATCTCAACTTTTAGTTTTCTTTCATTCATACCATAGTCTAATACCAGAATGGGGCCAAAGAACTTTCTGGCTTCATCGTGTATAGTCCCATGAGATAGAATAATGGTACGGATTTTATTATAAACCAAGTCCTCTTTTGTTGTATCCAGCAGATTGAAGTCCAAGTCGACTGAGAGTCTCGGAAGATCATAAAAAAA
>JAUVKA010000176.1 GCA_030592205.1 Bacteroidota bacterium
ATCCTGCTCAAGGATAGTCAGCTCCGGGGCATCCGGGCCATCGGTAATTCTGAAGCAGTTATCAAAAAGTCTCTGAGCTTTTTCATCGGCAAGAAGCATTTTATCAACTGATGCAAAAAGCCCTCCATCATAGGAACGTGCCCAAACTACGCCAATAGTCACATCATTAACCTCTCCCGGCTCCATAGTGAATGGGCCTGAAGATTGAACAAACCTTCGGTCTCCTTTTTCGTTAACGGAGGAATCATCAGACCAGGCAGGCATGCTCACTCCCCCTTGTCCAGAACCGCATGGGTCTGAGTCTCCTGGGAACATATAATAGGTAACCGGGCCAGAACTCCCTGAAGGATGAGCATTTCCTCCATATCTTAGTTTCTCGTTATCTCTCCAGCGTCCTTGAAGGGCCATATAGTAATCTCCCGCAAAATTCAAAGGTCTATACCCCACTCCACCATGGCTGACATAAGCCATAAATCTACTCATTCCAAGCCTCTCATTATCAACAACTCCGTCCCCATAGTTTAGTCCATTGATGCTGCCATTCAGAATACATTCATTGCAGATCAGATTATAGTTCTTATCATAGCTTGAACAATCATCTATTCCATTAGGGTCTTTGTATGGACCTTGCAAAAAATCGAATCCAATGGCTGGTGGATTTGCTCCATATGCCCAATCCTCATCACCACTTTCTCCATCAAAATTGTCACCATTATAAAAGTAGCCAATACCTTTTGAGACGTGGCATCCCACGCGATCATCATAAGCATATCCAAGATCTCCATCTACATATAGCCCGACAAAAGATTCAAAAAGAGTTAGATTAGATCGGTTGATCATCTCAAAATTGTAGAAACTCATGTCATTTAGGGCATCGTTAGTCGAAAATTGAAAAGCCTGGGCCCTTATTTCCATCCCAATTCCCTCTCCATCAGGACTCCTATGTAAATTCCCATTATCATTATAAACCCACCAGGTAGTTTGATCACCATAAAGTTTGGATCGTGCATCCTCCCTTGCCGTACCACATGGCAGAATCTCATCGAGATCAAAAAAGGGATAATCGCCATCAGCAGTATTATATATTCCATCATTATTGTTATCCCAAAATGGAGCAAGGTAATTGTCAAAACCAGCAGCCACATCTCCATGCGCCGGCCAATCCGTAATTACCTGAGGAATTAAATAGCCTTTGAAATTTTCAGTTTTGTCCTCGTCTGGCGTGTTAAACCAGTTGCGAAAAGACTCAACCTGCTGCTGTGATATTTGATAATGCCGATCGTATTGGTAACAGGTTTCATAATCTGTTGTCCCGGCATTTTCCCCTTCTGTTATTAAAGGGCCAGGCCAAAAGTTCCGTGAACCTTTATACGTGTTGGCTGAAATCTTCATGTTGCCATGAATATCTACTCCCCCAATCCAGAAACTACCAGCATAAATGGAGGTTTTGCCTGATCCTTTAGGTATTTCGTAACCGCTAGATCTCCCGTCAGAGTGAGTCCATAATATTCCATCAGTATGGAGAAATGTGCGGATATTATTTAGGGAAATTTCTGTTGCTGTCTGTCCCAATTGACACCCGGCAGACATAGTTTTTAAATCTCCTTCCGCAATGGCATCCAGAAATTCTTGGTGGGATTTCTTCTGGGCGAAAATATTCCCAAGACTAAAAATCAAAATAAAACCAATTATTAAAGTCTTTTTCATAGTCACAGCCCTGAAAGATCAGGCCAGTTCTAATTCAATGGGGGAGCATTGGAAATAGGTTTAGCTTTTCATAAAGATAGGGAAAAATTGGGAAATAGGGAAAAAATAGGACGTAGGGACGTAGGGACCGGGGACGAAAAATTGGGGCGTAGGGACTGGGTGACTCGGTGACTCAGCGACTCGGTGACTCGGTTGACTGACCATACTTGAGCCTTGAGCCCTGTGCCTTGAGCCTTTTATTTCCCTATTTCCCTCCCCATTATAATTATCTTTACTCCCTAAAATATCTCAAAGCTATGACAAGAGATAAGCTGAATGCCATCCTTGAGGAACAGCAGAGTTTTTTCAACATTGGAGGAACCCTTCCTGTTAGTGCAAGGATCAAACTTTTAAAAGCAATTCGAGACAGCCTGAAGCGGAATGAATCCAGGATTTATATGGCTCTCAAAAAAGATCTGAATAAATCAGAATTCGAAGCTTATATTGGTGAATTCGTGGCAATGATGCACGAATTTGAAACAGCAATCCGGAAAGTTAGAAAATGGGCCAGGAGGAAGAGAATAGCAACACCACTTTTAACTGCCCCGGCAAAATCATATCAATTTCCTGAACCTTTCGGAAAAGTCTTGATTGTTGCCCCCTGGAATTATCCGTTCGACCTGGCCTTTTCACCCCTTGCAGGTGCTATAGCTGCCGGGAATACTGCTATCATAAAACCATCTGAGTATGCCCCAAATTCATCACAGCTGATACAGGAGATTATAGAAGAATGCTGTACAAAAGATAAGGTTAGGGTGGTCCAGGGCGACCTGGAAGTGTCCAAAATGCTGATCGGTATGCCTTTTGATTATATCTTTTTTACCGGAGGTGTAGAAGCTGGTAAAGAGGTTATGAAAAAAGCTGCCGAAAGACTAACACCTTTAACCCTGGAGCTTGGAGGCAAATGCCCGGTTATTATTGATTCTGAATACCCGGTAGAGTTTGCTGCAAAAACTGTTGCGTGGGGTAAGTTCTTTAATGCCGGACAGTCATGTGTAGCGCCTGATTATGTTTTTGTGCACAAGGATAAGGAGGTAGATTTTGTTGAGGCTTTTAAGAAGCATACAAGCCTCTTCATGAAGAATCATGATTCCGATTATATGCACATAGTAAATGAAAAGCATTTCAAACGGCTATCAGATTATCTGAAGCAGGGTGAGGTACTTGCAGGTGGTGAAACTGATGCCGAAAAGCTGCTTTTCAAACCTACTCTACTGAGACCTAAGTCTACAGATGAGCCTGTTATGAAAGAAGAGATTTTTGGTCCTGTATTACCGATAATTGCCTATGAGAGCAAGGATGAAATATTATCCATTATCCGCAAACTGGGAAAACCTCTTGTAGTAAATCTGTTTTCCAGGAGAAGAAAAGAACTGACGTACTGGCTCGATAATACCTATTCAGGCAATGTTTGTATAAATGATACCTTGATCAATTATGTAAACAAAAATCTGCCGTTTGGGGGAGTGGGTGAGAGTGGGATGGGTGCTTATCATGGAAAGGCCTCATTCGATTTATTCAGTCATTACAGAAGTGTGATCCATAAACTCCCGCCTGACGTTCCACTTCGTTACCCACCTTATACCTGGCAGTTAAAGATTGTAAAGAAAATCAGGAAGATGTTGAACTGGGGTATATAGAAGTATTCGAAGAAAGCTTAAGAAGGCTTAAGGCTTGAGGCTTGAGGCTTGAGTATAAGTATAAGTTTAAGGATAAGTATAGGGCATTGGTATAAGGATAAGTTTAAGCATAAGAATAGGGCATTGGGATTAGAAGTTTAAGAAATTCTTCTTCGGTCATCGGCCATTTTTTGCTATTTATCTGCTAATGTTTAACTTGTTTGCCCTAAACCAATCCGCAAAGTGAAATGAATTCAGCTGAATCCCGCCCCAACAAAGGATTATCAAGTGTTAAGATAATTTTTATTTCCATTCTTGTTCTACTTTTTTTCAATCCTGGAATCCGGGCTCAGGAAAAATCCGGAGAGGAAATCTATAAACAGCTTACTGACATAGTTTACAGTGGAGATAATGACTATATCGAGACTCTAAATACCATGCCCAGGGGGCTGGATTGGGATAATGTAGAGGTGGCCAACTTTAAGGGGCACCTAAGATTTTTGACTTCTTCAAAAGAGGGTGAGATTGACCAGACAAAACTGTTTTTTATTAGGGGTGCCGAGGAAGGAAATATCATCATTCTAACTATTCCTGACAGGGATGACCCTCTGTATCAGGATCTTGAAGATTTGATTGAAAGCAAGTTGATTTTTGATGTAAAGATCTTGTCAAAAACGGTTGGTGACGAACACTTTGAATTTGCACAGTTTATTACTGTACCCGTAACCCCGACGTTTGACAAAATTTTTCGCTTAATGATCATTCTGATGCTATTTCTGATCATGGTTGGAATGGGATTAACCCTTAAGGTAAAAGATTTTGTTGTTCTGATTTCAAAACCAAGAGGAATAATTATTGGAGAAATACTTCAATTTGGTATTATGCCTCTTATTGCAGTGGCTTTTGGATATCTAATGGGATTCCACGAAAACTATCCATATATTTTTGTAGGGATGGTTCTTATTACAACTACACCCGGAGGTGTCACCTCAAATCTGATGACCCATTATGCCAAGGGAGACGTGGCTCTATCTGTTTCATTAACTTCCATTTCCACTGTACTATCAATATTCTTCGTACCATTGCTATTAAATGCATATTGTTCAAACATCCCTGATGTAAAAGTGCCAACCAGCACCATCGCACAAACGATTATTGTACTTGTAATTGTCCCTCTGATAATTGGAATGCTGATCAGACATTTCAAAGAAAAACTTGCATTAAAAATGGTTCCGGTCTTCAATATTCTCGGCATTGTTGCATTGCTGTTTCTGATAATTGCAGGAATAATGAATAATCTGGAAGGATTTGCCGATACTGACAGGCATGGAGTACTCTTCTACTCAATGATTCTCTTGCTGACCTTTACAGGTATGTTCATTGGAGCAATTGTTCCTGCCTTATTGAAAGTTAAAAATTACCAGATCAGGGCCATCTCAATGGAAACGGGATTGAGGAATGCTTCTCTGGCCATGTCGATTGCCTTGCTGATACAGGATACAATGGGAGACTTCCACTCCTCCATGTTCTGGGTTTCCGGCATGTTCGGACTATCAATGTATCTGGCAGGATTGGCAGCTATTAAGCTGTATCCGAAGATTTTACCGGTGAAAAAGGAAGAATAGTAATAGCCGAAAAGCTTGGATATCGTTATATTGGTAAAAAGTTTTTTATTATTATTTGCACTTACTTCTTAACTATTCTTTTCTTTATTAGCGTATTACTGCCATCTGACAGGTTCATAATATACATCCCATCTGGCAGGTCAGAGATATCAATTATATTCATGGCTTGACGGATGGTTTTTTGCACTTGCCCTTGTATTGAATAGATTGTAACATCGGCGGGTTGAGTTAATCCGGTGATATTGATGAAACCAGAGGTGGGGTTAGGATAACAAACTATGCTGGATGATAATATTTCTTCTATACCTGAAACTGATGAATAATAGCAGAATTCCCGACTGGAAATAGTCCAATCGTTTTGATCCGAATCCCAATCATATCTGGCATACAAAGTTCTATTCCCTGCTACATCATAATTATATTCACTCTTCCAATTTCCCACCCAGTCGTTTTGACCTGAATCCCATTTATATTGTGCATATAAAATCTCATGCCCTGCTGTATCATAAGTATGTTCAGTTTTAATTCTTCCCACCCAATCGTTTTGATCTGAATCCCAATTATAGGAAATCCATAAAGTTACTTCCCCTGCTGCATCATAAATAACTTCCGTTTTATCTCTTCCTACCCAATCATTTCGACCATAATCCCAACTATTATAACAAGCATTCAAGATCCAATGCCCAGCATCATTATAAGCATATTCAAATTTTATCTCACCAGCCCAAACATTTTCATCTGAATCCCAAAAATAACCGGCCTCCAGGATTTTATGCCCTGCTGTATCATAAGCGTTTTCAATTCGCCAGGTGGCATCCCAATTGTTTTGATCAGTATTCCAAACAAAACGGAGATCCATTATCTCATGTCCGGCTTCATCATAAGCATATTCATTTTTTTTATTTTCAATCCAAACATCTTGATTTGAATCCCAATTATAGTCAATGAACAAAGTCATATTCCCCGTGGTATCATAAGCTCGTTCATATTTTCGATCCCTGATCCAATCCATTGTACCTGTATCCCACTCAGAATGAATCTCAACAGTATTAGTTACTACATCATAAGCGTATTCATTCATCCAATTTCTGACCCACTTGTTTTGAGCTTCATCCCAATCTAAACCAAGCTCCAAAACAATTCTTTTTTCGGCATCATAGGTATTTTCCTGTAGCCAATCTTTAAGCCAATCGATTTGATCTGTATCCCAATCAAAACGGACAATCAAAGTATTGTTTCCTTCCTCACCATAAGTATATTCTTTTTTCCAGTCTCTAATCCAATCGTTTTGATCGTGATTCCAACCTCTGTAATTTGTATATAAAATCTCCTGTCCTGCTGTATCATAAACACGTTCATGTTTCTCATTTCCTACCCAATCGTTTTGACCGAAATCCCAATCAGAATAACTTGCATACAAAATCTCATGCCCTGCTGCATCATATAAATATTCTTTTTTCCAACTTCCAACCCAGTCGTTCTGATCTAAATCCCAATAATCATATCTGGCATCCAAAATCTTATTTCCCGCTGCATCATAAGCATATTCGTTCTTCCAATCTCCAATCCACTTGTTTTGATCATAATCCCAATCTTTACAGTGAGTCCATAAAGTCCTATTCCCTGCTTCATCATAGGCATATTCATATTTATAGATTCCAGTCCAAATATTTTGATCTGAATCCCAATGATAACCAGCATTAAAAATGTCTTTCCCTGCTGCATTAAAAGCATATACACGCTTACGCCCGGCAATTATTTCCCAATTGTTCTCATCAGAATCCCAATAATATTCCAAATCCAAAATTACATTCCCTTCAATATCATAAGCATACTCATGTTTTCGATATCCAAACCAAACATTTTGATCTGAATCCCAATGAAAATCGAACTCAAAAGCTGTTATTCCATATTCATCATAGGCAAATATCGTTTTATCCGCTCTTATCGAGTCAAACTCCGAGGAATAACTATATGAAACTGTTGAATCCAGCCGTTTGTCAGTTGAGGTAGTAAAGGATTCTTCGCTCAGCAAGAATTTGTGTTGATGATCCTGTGCAATCAGACTGATAAAAATAATTTGAGCAACAATGGTTAGTAATAATAGCTTTCTCATAATATGGTGGTTTTTGTAAGGGCACATAAAGTTATCAAAAATTCGCTACTTCCAATCTACTAATTCATAATCATGAGACAGCCAGGATTGATGAATACATTCCTTGGAGCTACTGCCTGAAAATATCGAGATATTCACCCTAATTTGGGCGTTTTGATTTAGAATTATTGGATTAGAAAGTATATTTTAAACTGATATTTGGCAGAATAGGATATTGGTCTATTCTTGCATAGCTGAGGCGGTTAATGTAAAACATATTTTTACGGTTGTAGATATTGATGACTCCTAATGAGAAGTCCAATTTCTGTCGATCTGAAAATTCAAATGTTTTATTCAGACTTATATCCAGACGATGATACCAGGGTAATCGTCCCATGTTCAGATCAGAATACCAAACATTTATTTCCTCGTTAGCAGAGACGTTCATGTTAAAGGAACCGTAAATCAGGCTAAGGTCTTCATATACACCATTGGTTTGAGTAAATGGAAAGCCAGAGCCAATATTCCAACGAGCTTTTAAATTCCAATCTTTATGTTTTCCCAGGGTGTACCCAGACAAAATATTTAGGTTGTGTCTGCGGTCATATTGGGGAAGGTAGGCTATTCTCTCGTCTTCCCTGAATACCCAGGCCAGCGAGTAGCCCATCCAAATCGAGAACCTGTCTTTATTGTAATCCAAAAGAAAGTCAAAACCGTAAGCCTGGCCCTCTTCCACAAGGAAGAAAGATTTGATGTAATCAGGAATCATTGTAGTGAGATAAGAATCGTAATGCGTTCTGTTTCTGTTATAG
>JAUVKA010000029.1 GCA_030592205.1 Bacteroidota bacterium
AATGGGTATAACCTCAATGAGATCCGGGCCAAGCTAAAAGACACCTCTGAAAGTTGGGTGGCATGTATCTTCTTTGTAATGAACCTGATCAACTACGAGAAGTTCACGCTTTTTGGCTCAATTTTCAGGTGGTTAGGGCGTGTAATGGCCCCAAATAATGCCATTTTAAAGCGATCAGACTTGGAACTTATTTTGAAATATCAGCCAGAAACAAAATCTGGTGCAATACAAATTTGCTAAACAGACTTTTTCAGCAAACCCTACTTATTTTCATCCTCGAAATTCGGATGGAAGTTTCGTCAAGGATTTTAAACCAACTAAGCTGAGCTATCTTGACTTCAGAGAAAAATACACGGATGATTTTGTCGAAGGAAGTGCTCTTCAGTGGCGCTGGGCAGTTCCTTTTGATACTCCGGGTCTGATCTCTCTTTTTGCAAGTCCGGAATTATTTGTGAGTGAACTTGAATATTTCTTTTCAGAATCTGATCCACGGATGGGGGCCTGGAATCCCGGTCCATATTACTGGCATGGCAATGAGCCTGACATTCATGCCGCATACCTGTTTAATGAAGCCGGGAGGCCTGACCTAACTCAGAAATGGGTTCGATGGATTCTTGATAATAAATATGATACATCATATAAGGGTTTGGACGGAAATGATGACGGAGCAACCCTTTCAGCCTGGTATATTTTCAGTTCCCTTGGCTTTTATCCCATTGCCGGTTCCGATATATATCAGTTGGGTGCTCCTCTTTTCAGAACTGCGGAAGTTGAGATCAATGGTAAAACTCTCATGATTATGGCTGAGAACTATGCTCCTGAAAATATATTTGTGCAAAATATTTGGATGAATGATACCGTTTTAAACCGTAGCTGGATCCGGCACTCAGAGATTGAAGAAGGAGGTGTACTGCGTTTCCAAATGACAGATGAACCGAGGGATCATTAATAGAGAATGTTCGAAAATGTAAGAAGTGAATTTTAATATCGAATTGCATGCTGAAGATTTTAAGAATTATAGGAAAGACCATAGGAGTGATATCTGTAATTATTTTACTTGTTCTGATTTGGGCTTGTGAAAAAGTGGATTATTCCCCCTATTTTGAAAGTGATTATTACCAAAAAACTATTACGCATTTCGACAGCCTATCGAATGAATTATCCCTGGCTAAAGGCAAAGTTTATATTGGATCGGGTAAAACCAGTATCACACCGCTTATTGGGGCTCAGGAAGATATTCCAGAAGCGGGAGCTTTTAAAGAAGTTCCTATGGCAGGATTCGGGAGCAGGAAGGGAACATATGCCGAAGGTATTCATGACAGTCTTTTTGTTAAGGTAGTGGCTGTTCGGGTGCAGGAAAAATTAATGCTGATGATTGGCTCCGATATTCTTATTATGCCGCCAAATATCAGTGAAGGAGTTAGCAGGATGGTAGGCGAAAAACTCGGAATTAAGCGGGATCAGCTTTTTTTTACCGCAACCCATACCCATTCGAGTGTTGGAGCCTGGTCTGAAGGCTATGTAGGAAAACAATTTGCCGGTCTGCCCAATCAGAATATTATAGATTGGTTGATTTTACAATACAGCAAGGCAATTGAAGATGCTGTTGAAGACCTCAAACCAGGGAGCATTGGTACAGGCACTTTTGAGGCATCTGATTTAATTTCCAACCGTCTAATTGGAGAGAGAGGTGAAAAAAATGCTGAATTTGTGTTTGTGCTTGCCAAACAGGAAGAAGGGAAAAATATAGTTATAGGCTCATTTGATGCACATGCAACAACACTGGGTGGATGGAATATGCAATTCAGTGCTGATTACCCAGGTTACTGGCAGCGACATCTGGAAGATAATGGTGCTGATATGGCTGTATTTTTTGCAGGTAGTGTTGGTAGTCATGGTCCCAGAAGCAAGGGCGATAAATTTGAAAAATCTGAATATATTGGCGAAGCCCTTGCCGATAGTGTACTAAAGTACAGCCCTTCTGTTGAGCTAAAAGACAGCATCAAAATGACATATCTAAGCGTAAAAATTAATCTGCCGGAACTTCATATCAGGATATCTGATAATCTGAGATTAAATTCTGCCATTAGAAGAAAATTATTACCATCATTTGGTGATGCCTATCTTCAGACAGCAAGAATTGGCGACCTGGTATGGACCACAACACCTGCTGATTTTAGTGGAGAAACAGCTATTGATTTTAAGAATGCTATGAACGCAGAAGGGTTCAAGTCACTTACAACCGGCTTCAATGGCAATTACCTGGGTTATATCATTCCAGATAAATACTATCATTTGAATGATTATGAATCGCGGTTGATGTCCTGGTTTGGTCCTTCCATGGATCCATATACCCGGGAGATAATCAAACGCATGATGAAAAAAATAATTTCACTTTAAACCTATGAAAAAAAGGGTGCTGCCCCTTATGAGACAGCCCCTTTTTTTATATTAGTTCCCATGCTGAAGCTTGCGTTACCTTAGCTTACTATTTAGGGATAAAGGTCATTCTCAGTAGGTGTGAAGGATAGTTCGCTTTAGATCCTTCAGTAGCAGAAACGAACATCCCTATCTGCAGTTGATCAACAGAAATATTAAAAACAATATATTTTCTGGTAAAATCCAAGATTCCAATAAATTCTGTTCCCCCTTCAATTTCAAGAACGGTAACATCACTCCAGGTTGTTTCCCAGGTATTCTCTTCATCCTCATCACTTGTTGTTTCAAGTGTTAAGTCGGTATTCTCAGTAAATGTAAAGGTAGCAGCTGTAGGTGTAAAAGGAGCAAGAACAATAACATCTTCTGCTGATGGTCTGAACTCGAGTCCATTGAGCATCGCAAAAATTACATCACATACCACACTGTCATTCATCACATCATGTGAGTAGCTCAGATCATTATGAAAGATAAATTCGTCCTCGTACTCAATAGGAAGACCAATAAGACCCAAAATTCCAGCTGGAATAGGATCTTCAAAAGTGAAGTCCGGATCGGCTTTATAAATACCATCGCCTTCGCTCCCTGCAGGGCTGAAAACCCATGACTTGCCATTGGTAGCTGAAGGTCCGCCGGTTAACATCTCCAATGGGGATGCTGAGATAACGACAGTTGTTGATGCTTCAGCAGTTCCACCTTCTCCTGTTACGATAAGAGTGGCTGTGTAGGATCCTGACTGAGCATAGGTATGTACCGGATTTTGTTCTGAACCCGATTCACCATCACCAAAGTCCCAGTTGTAGGTATCAGTGTTTGTGGCGGTTGCAGTGAAGGCTACCACGTAGCCATCAACACTGGCGAAAATTGTTACTGTTGGTGGGTCAACTTTCTTGGTACATGAAGAAACAGAAAGGAGCATCAGACCTATCACAGCAAAACTCAAAAGAATAGAAACAACTTTTTTCATAATTAAGTATTTAGCGTTTGTTTATTACAGACTGAAATATTTTGTTGAAATTTATTACTATTTTTTTAATTAGAGTCCAATTTTCTTAACATAATTACCTTAAATATTAACCAAACAGTACTTATCGATACTTTACTGACAACTTTGTTAAGCCCTTATTATCAATTTTTTCTTATGCTGCGCGCTTATTATCCCGTAATAAAACGAGTTATTATTCAATTAGTTCTAAGATACTTTTCAAAGAATACATCCATATAATACTGGCAATAATCATTGACCTTTACAGATAGGTCCATAGTATGGGGCCACCCTTTTAAACGATGATATTCGCTGTAGACACCCGCATTTTCGAGCCATATATTTAATGAATCAGCCTGACTCACAGGGACCAATGAATCTAATGTCCCTTGAAAAGTCAATGTGGGAGTATCTCCGGGTGAAATATATGCTTTTGGTGAGGCAGAAATAAATTTTTGAGGATCATCCTGATATGTGACCCCTAAAAAATTTATGACTTCATCTGCTTCCCTGGCATATTCTGTCGTCAGATCAGTAGGCCCGTAAAGATTTACAATAGCCTGAACGGTACTATTCCCCTCCGGACAATCTTCACCAAATACATTCTCCGGGGAATATGCAAGCATCATAGCCAGATGAGCACCGGCAGATCCACCTATCACAGCAATTCTATCAGCATTGATCATGTATTCATCTGCATGGTCCCTTATCCAGCGTACTGCACATTTAACATCATCTACTGCTGCAGGAAATGGAGCAACCTGAGCGAGCCTGTATGAAATTGTTACAGTAACATAACCCTTTTTCGCATAATCCAGCAGGTAAAGTAAATAATCAGATCTTTTCCCTTTTGTCCATGAACCTCCGTGAATAAAAATGAGTACGGGAGCATTTGCGTCCAGATCTTTGCGTTTATAAACATCCAACTGAAGCGAATCGTCTCCCACTTGCTTATATGTAATATCCTTAATTTCTTCAATATAATCAGGAACTTCAGGTTCAGTTTCCACCAGATCAATTAATCCCACAGCGTATGCTAGTTTCATGATTTTCTCGCTTGGATAACCACGGGGAGGTTTTGGAGCTCGTTCTTTCCTTTCAGATTGACTAAAACCGGCCCCAATAATAAAACAGAAAAGTAACAGTGTAATTGTGATCTGTTTAAACATCATATTGTTTTATCATTCAAATAAATATATGATCCAGATTATTCATCAATCTTTTCAAACCTTTGCATTATTTCTTTCCAGTTTGTAAAAACAATCCCCTCCTCTTCAAAAAACTCAATCAGTATGGGGTCAGAAAACATTTCTGCTTCCCACACTCTTTGCTGCCAGGAATTAGTGATGCTCTTCAATTGCTCACTCTGAACTGAGGGATGAAAAATGATTTCCGTCAGACCGGGTGGTAAAGACTTAACAAGAGCTTTAAAGTTTTCAATTTTCTCCTCATAAGTCTTTCCCTTGGGAGCACTGGAGAAATTATCGAGTTTTGGTAAAGTGTATTTATCAATTAATTCAATAACATTATCGTCTATTGGATATCCTTCCTTTATAAATCTGTCAGCAACCAGAGAATCGGAAAGATCAATAATGTTTGCAGGAATACGATATTCTTCGGCAACTTTGATGAACGCTTCAAGATAAGCTGGATGACCATAAAGAGTTCCCATGTGGGTATCAATATGATCAGGTTGATAACCCATAGAAATTGCCATATCAATTTGAGCCCTGATTTCTTTTTCCACCTCTTCAGCCGATGCATTCATAACCACCTCAGGAACCCCATGCCAAAACATACCCTCCGGATCAATCAAACCAGGAACTTCTTCGGGAGGAACTATTGAACCCCAACGATATTCTTTCCATTCACTGGTTAAGGTGAGGTGCATGCCCACATCGGATCCGGGATGGTCAATAGCCCATTGGATAAACTCCTCAGCATCCGGGCAAGGGGCCATGACGGCAGCTGATTGAATATGATTACTTTCAAGGTATTGCATTGTGGCAATATTGGCTTCTACACACATCCCTGCATCATCTGCATGAAGCATTATGACTTTTGCCCCGGAGGGATAGCCCAACTTTTCAGCCCAGGTTACTTCCAGTTCTTTTTGACTGTTCTTTTTTTGCTTTTGCTTACAGGCAGTTGCAAATACAACTAATAATAAAATAGTTATGATTCGAATTGCATAAGGGCTTGTGATATTTTTCTTCATGATTGAGTTTATTTTTAGTGTTTCAAATCTTGTCTGAGAAATCTTCATGCCATATATTACTTAAGTATAACATAATCTCCCGATGAATAATCTTTTGTTCTGATAATCAACTTATTTCGTTCAACATCAAACTCATAATCCAGAGAATCGGATAAAATAATCTTATCCAATTCAACTTGCTTGGGTTTCGAAGAGATATTCACTGACAGAATATGCGGTATCTTTTTACCATTTAGACTGATTTTTACTGACTCCTTGGATTCAACAACAATAATTGAAGTACTTTCTCCATCTTCAGGATCATATACAGTAAAGTTACTTTCATTATGAGGATAAACAAGAATGCTTAGATAGCCTTTAGAGTTTCTGTCTCCAAAACCCGTATACGCTCTCTCAATATTCATTGGTATTATTGCCCCCTCCTTAATATATACAGGAAACTCATTAAGAGGGAACTTCTTATCGAAAGTTAAGGGACCCTTGATCAATTCGTTATCATCAAACCAGTATCTCCATTGGCCATCAGGCAGTTTTATCTCATTAACATATTCATCCTTATAAATAGGAGCTACGAGAATATGATCACCAAAAAGGTAATGATATTTCCCGGGGACAGGCCTTTGCAAAACTTTGCCACCATTATGCGCCTGCACAACATAACTATACATGTATGGAATTAACTCAGTATGCAGCCAGGAGTACTCTCGGATAATTTCTAATTCTTGCTCACTTCTCTTCCAAAGAGCCCTCTCACCATGTCCTCCGTTAAGAAATAACCCGCAAAAAGCAGAAAATTGGGTCCAGCGTATATAAAGACGGGCTGGGATATCACCTCCGGAGAATCCCGCTACATCAGATCCAATAATATTATAGCCTTTCCTGGCGCTTTTTAAAATATTCTCAATTGCAGATTCAAATCCCTGAATGCCTTTCAGTGCAATGTCTTTTTTCTCCTCATCAGCATTTCCTGTATTATCTTCAGATTCCCAGTAATGCTCCTGATCGCCAACCCAGTTGACCGGTGACGCATCAATAGGTGCAAAACCTTCAGGATGATATCCTCTATCCATAGCGCGGGACAATGTGACAAATTCCGGGTTTTGTTTTAGTCCATAATTATATTCGCTGCGATAGTAGAGATCCATATAGCCCCGGGTTGTAATCAATCCTTCATGTGTTCTTTTATAGAAGAATGGGATAGGGCCAATCTCTTTCCACAACAGAGTAGCGGTTCCATCAAGTTTCCATCCATCGATGCCGTAATCAAATACCTTTTGCTGCATCCCATGCCACCAGTTCATAGCTTCCGGCTTTGTGTAATCAATGAATCCTCCTACCCCTTTCCACCAACTGGTTTGATCACCCTTTCCCACAAGATACCCCTTTTCTCTTGCACCATTATACCATGGTTCAGAATGGTTGATTCTGGTGTCCTTATTGAAACTGTTTACCATAGTGGTCATCCAGAGTACTACCCGATAGCCATTATCCTGTAAGGCACTAAACCACATTGCTGGCCCGGGATAACGAACTGTATCAAGCTCAAAGTCGTTATACCTTAAACTCCAGGGACTGTCCAGGAGGATTGTCCGTACGGGGATATCATGCCGGGCATAACCTTCCAGCAATTCATCAACCCTCTGGGCGGTGTTGATATCATCTTCCCATAACCAACATTCAAGTGCCCATGCTGGAGTTAATGGCGGATTCCCATGTCTTTTATGATTAAAAGGGAATCCCCATATAGGAAGAACGATATATAAATATGAGATAATCAGCAGAATCCCGAGTAGAATCAGTCCAACTTTAAATCGTTTTCTTAAACGGGTTGATGTTTTCATATGAACTCATAAATATTTCTGCAACCAGAGAATTCCTTCTTGATATACTTGTTCTACAGGTATATCATGGTGTTTTGCGGGGTACCAAATTATTTCTTTAGGCTTCTTTGCGGCTTTAAAAAGCAGTTTACTGGTTATAGGTAGAACAATTTCATCATTACTTGCATTGATCATAAGCAGCGGTCTTGGAGAAATCATTTCCACATAGTTGATGGGATCGATAATACTTAAGAAATCCCTTGTGTCAGCTGAAAATGCACCCATTCCAAACATGAGGTTCAGATTCCCTCCGGCTAATACAATAACCGGGACTTTAATCCTGTTTTCCACACCACAAAAAATAGTACCGATAATACCTCCAAGACTTATTCCAAAGTATGCTATTCTTTCATTATCGAGATCATCACGCGTGAAGATGAAATCAACTGCCCGCCTCAGGTCAAAAACAGTTTGAGAAATAATATCTCTGGTCCAGTATTTATAACCATTTGTGAGATCAAAATCATAATCATTGATGATACGATCGCCATGCATGCTTATATCCAATCTGAGCACAGCATATCCTGCATCAAGAAAGAACCTGTTGCCAGCCTCAATATAGTCAACAGTTTTTCTGTCGCCGAGGCCGTGCATCAAAAGTACTATAGGATAAGGTGCATTCCCGGTAGCTGGCATGCTTAACAAAGCGGTAACCTTACAATCATGAACACTCTGGTATGTCAGATAGTACAGATTATTATCTGCTTTGCCTTTTTCTAAACGTAAAGAATCCCCAAGTGGCAGATTCTGGTCATAATCATAATATTTTGCTATCGGCAGTTCTTTGTAGCCCCGGCATGATAATAATGAAAAACATAGAACAGCAACGATCAATACATTTAACGGATTAGTTCTTTTTCTCTTAGCTATCATTTACGGAATATTAACTTTCATTACAAGTTTTTTAACCCAATACTGTATTTATATTATCCTGCACACAGAAATGGGTTAAAACTTAATGCAAACTTAATGAATTTTGTCAAAAAATAATTTATCTTTATATTACAAAAGCTATTAGTTATTATGACTTTAGCATAGATCATCCTTGTACCTAGCTCTTGCATATAGTCTTCTATATGAATGCCATAGTCCGATTTAGCAATGATTTAACCTACCCAATAACTATGACAATGAAATGTTTTTCCAAAAAGTTCACAAGACACATGATTAGTGTCGTTTTGTTCACCACAGTATTTATCGGGTTTGCATGGGCAGATTCTGATACCGCCAATCCCAATAATTCTGTTACTGCTTTTGATGTACAGGAAACTATTCAGGTCTCTGGAAGAGTTACTTCATCAGCTGACGGGAATGGTCTCCCAGGAGTATCCGTGGTGGTGAAGGGCACCGGCTCTGGAGTGATTACCAATACCAACGGAGATTATAATATTGATGTTCCAGGAGCAAACAGCATTTTAAGATTCTCCTTTGTCGGCTATGAAGTCAAGGAGGTGCTTGTAGGGAATAAAAGAATTATTAATGTCGAGCTTCAGGAAAGCATCCAAAAAGTTGGTGAAGTTGTTGTCACAGCCCTTGGGATAACTCGTCAGGAGAAGTCTCTTGGTTTTGCTGTGGGAAAAGTTGATGGAGAGGACTTGACCAGGGTGCCACGTGAAAATGTTATAAGTTCCCTGGCAGGTAAAGTATCCGGAGTAACTGTCAACACTACAGGAGGGACCGGTTCATCTGTTAGTATGGTGATCAGGGGGGCTTCATCACTGAGTAGTGACAATCAACCGCTTTTTGTAGTTGACGGAGTTCCGATGATCAATTCCTTGAACAATATGACACAGTTCGGTGAAAGGAACATTGTGGACTATGGGAATGCCATTTCCGACCTTAATCCTGATGATATTGAAAATATATCAATACTGAAAGGACCGAGCGCAGCCGCATTATATGGTTCACGAGCAGGAAATGGTGTCGTATTGATTACAACCAAGAGAGGAAAGAAAAGCAGAGGTGTAACAGTTAGTATTAATTCAAATACTGTTTTTGACAGGCCCTATAAGTATTTTGGAACTCAGGAACATTTCTCAACTGGATATTTTTCATTTACACCCGAAAATTATCCAGGCTCTGTTATGGTAGTTGATCCTGCGCAAGGTGCAGGAGCAGGAATTGAATGTGATAAGGGATATTTTGCTATTCAATGGCACAGTCCTCTGGATGCTAATGGAAATAAAGTTCCAATTGAGCTAGTATCTTACCCGGATAATGTAGCAAACTTTGTTCAGACAGGTATTACCTCTACAAATGGTGTTTCTGTTTCAAGCAATACTGAATTAATGAATTACAGGCTTGGGGTAACCAATATGAGCAGCATGGGAATTATTCCAAATTCCGATCTTTTTAGAAATAACTTTTCTGTGGGATCTGACATAAGAGCAACAGAAAAACTCACCATTAGCACAAACATTAATATTAGTAAATCATGGTCCAATAATCGTCCTTCCAGTAACAGGGGGACGAATCCGCTTGAGTGGGCTTACAAGATGCCTTTGAATATTAATATCCTGGATCTGCAGGATTACTGGGAACCTGGTCAGGAAGGAGTTCAACAGAGAACGCCGGCCAATGGACTTTATAATAATCCATACTTTTTGGCGAATGAAGTAAATAATAGTTTTGACAGAGAAAGGTTTTTTGGAAACATGAAAGCAGTATGGCAGCTTACTCCAGAGCTTAGTCTGATGGGAAGATATTCTATTGACAGATACGATGAAAAACGGGAGACTAAAATTTCCCCGAGTTATACAAGAGAATCAAATAACGGAGCATATGGGATTGTTGATATTAATAATTATGAAGGTAATGCTGATGTTCTTGCCACTTACAATAAACAGCTCAGTAATTTTGGAGTCTCGGTTTCTGCCGGGGGGAATTCATCATACAGGAAAGGCTCTTCAATAAGTAATTCATCAAAACCAAGTACAGGCTTAATTGTTCCGGAAGTTTACTCAATAAGTAATATAAAATCCGGCTCATTGAATTATAGTAGCGGCTGGTGGCAAAAGGCGATCTACAGCCTTTATGGAATGGCCAATCTCTCGTACAACAGTATGATTTATCTTGATCTGACAGCCAGAAATGACTGGTCCAGCACTCTTCCAGTAGAGAATCAATCCTATTTTTACCCATCTGCCTCTTTAAGCCTTCTAGTTAATGAGATGGTTGATCTCGGCAGCTGGGTAAACCTTTTCAAATTGAGAGGTGGCTGGGCAAAGGTTGGTAATGATGCTGCCCCATATCAGCTTTATCCAACCTACGGAAATGCAGGCCAGTGGGGAGATGCAACCCGACTTGGTAAATCAGGGACTATATTAACACCAAACCTGAAGCCCGAGGAGGCCACTTCTATTGAATTTGGTACTGATATTCGGCTGATGAATGACAGGTTGAGAATTGAAGGAACCTATTATAAGGTGGATAATCGCAACCAGATAATCAGGAATATTCCCATTGCAAGTTCTTCCGGTTTTAGTAGTGTTAATATCAATGCAGGTTTAGTAGAGAGTAAAGGATGGGAATTCCTTGTCGGTGGTTCGCCAATCAGAACCAATAATCTGGTATGGGATATCGATGTAAATCTTTCCCGAAACCGTACAACATTGGTTGAAATTTCTGAGGGTATTGATTTTATCACATTTTGGAGAGATGTCAAAGGAGGAGCCAAAACTTATGTCGGGGATGAAATTGGTGATATTTACGATGCTACCCTTTTAGTAGTTGAGGATGAAAACTCTCCTTATTACGGGTATCCTATTGTAGGTGGAGAAAACCTGAGGTGGCAGGATAAGCCAAGTGAGGCCTTCATGACTAAAATTGGGAATTATAATCCTGATTTCTTGCTTGGCCTGCAGTCAGCACTTTCATATAAAGGCTTTAGCTTGAATATGACCTTTGATTGGAGAAAAGGAGGGCAATTTGTTTCTCAAACTCACAGGTATATGTCAGAGAATAAGAACTCTCAGCATTGGTTAGATCAAATGGTCCACCCCGGAGACAGAACAGGACAAGAACTTCGCAACTGGCTGATAGAAAATGAAGATCAGTATATATTAAATGGGTTTCATGTAATAGGCGGTCCAACCGTTGAATATGGCGGATTCCCGGAAAGTTATAGTGGTGTTGCGGTTAATGATGGAGCATTTATCCCTGGTGTGATCCAGAATTCTGACGGAACTTATACTGAGAATCTTGGCGAAGAAGGAACTATGTTTGTTCCTTACATTATTTTGTACCCATGGGAATTTACCAAGTCTTCAACCTTCGACGCAGATTTTATAAAGTTGAGGGAGATATCGCTGAGTTATCAGATCCCCTCCAAATTTACCTATAGATATGGCATTCAAGATATAACAATATCAGTTTACAGCAGGAATATTATTTTGTGGACCAAGGCCAAAATAGGAATCGATCCGGAAAGGGCATTTCAAGCCGAAGCTTCTGGTTTCAAACAGGGTATTGAAAGGTATAACCTCGAACCCTGGGTAATGCCTATAGGATTTAAATTTAACCTTACTTTCTAAAACAACAGAACCATGAAAACAATATATACATACCGAAACAAGTTAATTTTCCTCATTATTTTTCTTGCAACTATCCTCGTTTCATGTGAAAGTCTGGAAGATATAAACATCAATCCAAACGGAGTAGATCCTTCTATTGCTCATCCGAATTTACTAATGAGCACTGTAGTGTCCCAAACGGGCCTGGCGGTTGTTGGTTTAGGATTTGGTAATATAGCCGGCGTTATGCAGCATACACAGAAAGATGGCTGGAGTGGTGGACATAACGGTTATGACTGGTCAACAAGCCAGAGTTGGGGGGGGTATTATGGTATACTCAGGAATGTTGATGAGATGTTTAAAAAATCGGTGGATATGGAACTTGAATTTCATCAGGCTGTGGCCCTGGTGATCAAATCATATATTTTTGGACTGATCACAGATTTATGGGGAGATGCTCCTTACTCACAGGCTCTTAAAGGAGACCAGGGGGGAGCAGACAACATTAAACCGGTTTTTGATCGTCAGAAAGATATTTATGCAGGTATTATTGCAGACCTTGAAACTGCCAATACTCTACTGTCGAAGAGTCAAAATGACTATTTGGGTATTAGTTCTACACAGGATATACTGTTTAAAGGTGATGTAGCCCAGTGGAGACAATTTGCAAATTCCCTGGCTTTAAGATACTATATGCGCTTGTCGGAGAAGGATCCTTCTACTGCCCGTGATGGAATTGAGAAAATCGTTAATAATCCAGAGGGCTATCCGATAATTCTGAAAGCCGGCGATGATGTTAATTTGGAATATCCAGGTGCCAGTACAGCAGATTCCTGGCCTACAAATACAGTATTTGGACAATTGGAACAGGGTTCTTTTAGACGGATTAAAATGTGTGCCACCCTTGTAAATGCTATGCAGGATTTGAAGGATCCGAGACTGGAATTATGGGCACAAAAGGTTGATATCCCTCTGGTTATTGTTGCCTCACCGGATGACAGGGATGAGATAGTAGATGGTATTCGTTATGTCGGACCGGATGTTGTCGATCAGTACGTAAATCAATTTGGATTTCCTCCAGACGAAGATCCGGAGTATGTCGGACTTCCCCCATCCTGGTCAAATTTACCACAGGCATACAATATGAATCCAGACAATAACTGGGGACAGGCCCCTCGAAATCCTCATGCTTCTCATCTTAATGACAGATATAAGAATGCTTCAGGACCACAATTAAAATCACGCTTGCTTACTGCTGCAGAAGTACATTTTATAATTGCTGAAGCTGCACTTAAAGGATGGACCTCTGAGTCTGGACAAGCTCATTATGAGGCAGGAGTACAAGCCTCTCTCAGAGCCTGGGGGATTAGTAAGTATTATGATGCTTATATAGCTGGTTCTGGGGTTGCTTATAAAGGGACCCAGGAGCAGATCTTAGAGCAAAAATGGATTGCAAGCTGGACCGCTGCTGCTGAATCCTGGTTTGACTACAGGAGAACCGGATTACCTGCCTTGCAGCCCGGGACTGTTGTAAAAAGAGATGCTTTACCTCTAAGATTCTACTACTCAATAGATGAGATGGATTACAATCCTGAGCATACTGAGGCGGCGATTGATTTGCTTGAAGAAACAGAATTTTCGGCTGAGGATGGTAAAAACAGCGCCTGGTCGAAAATGTGGATATTGCAATGATTATGAATAAGCGACAAATTGCCAGCTACCTACTTATTTCATTTTTTATTTTGATTTTCACTCAGTGTAAACAGAATAAATTGGATGACTCCCCTGTAATCATCGGGCCTTATTTACAAAGCATGTCGCATGATGAAGTTACAATCTGTTGGTCCACTCTTAATGGGACCACACAAATCCTTGTCGGCGACAGCATTGTTAACAATGTGAATCAATACAGCCATCACAAATCAATCATTACCAATCTGAAGCCTAATACTACATATTCTTACGATGTACTTGACGATGGTTCAGAGCTGGGACAGGGGACCTTCACTACATTTCCGAATGCAATCCAGCCATTCCACTTCGCTGTATTAGGAGATACCCGAACACGGCACGACTTTCATCAGAAAATCGTGAATAGGATCATTGATGAAGATCCTTTATTTGTTGTAAATACCGGTGATTTAGTTAGTAACGGAAACAACATGAGCCATTGGGAGCACTTTTTCAGGATTAATGATTCATTAATTCGCAATGTTCCTTATTATACAGTTTTAGGGAATCATGAGCATGATTCAGAAAATTACTATGATTTCTTTTCCCTTCCCGGGAATGAACGATATTACTTTTTCTCGGTTGGGGACGCTTTGTTCGTCGTGCTGGATATGGAAGGACCCCATTACGATGCTCCAAAATACCTGGAGGGGGAACAAAGGGAAGCTTTCTGGAATAATATCAGTAAAAAGTACTTTGAAGAAGAGAAAGAATGGCTTGAAAATCTTTTGAGCTTAAACGATGATGCAGGCTATATTTTTGTTTTCTTTCACCCTACTTTTTACAGCATTAAGAAAAGTCGTGTTGCAGATGCCGAGCTCAGGAGGGCTTTCTGGGGAGATATATTCGAACGTCATAATGTAACAGCTGTTTTAAATGGGCACGACCATTATTACCATCATGCTGAACACGGAGGAACGCATTACATCGTTACTGCAGGCGGAGGTGCTCCCTTGTATAACACAGACGCTATACAGCCTGAAACGATTAAATATAAGAAAATTGAACACTTCATGAGAATTGACGTGGGCTTGGAAAAAACCAGCATGAAGGCCATTGACATCAATGGTGAGCTAATTGAGGAAATTATTGTCGATAAGAGGAAATAGAAAACATCCACTCACAAAAATCGATATATTAAATATAAACCACATATGGTATAGCCAATTGTTTATGCTAAAAAGACAAAATTCACAAAACAAATAAAATGTTAAAACCAGGGAAAAACGACATAAAAGTAAATATCAAATTTGAACATGAAGAATTGGAATTACTTCAAGAGAATACATGGCAAATGGCAGAATCATTTGGTTTAGATAGACGAATTGGAAATTTGACAGGGAAAAGAAAAGTTGGTTTTTATATGTGGGATTTGGAATGTCTGGAAATGGTAGTTGATTAATAAATTAATTGAATTAGGCATTTAAGCAATAAGTTGTATAAGGTAAAGATTCAGCCTTGATCATCCTTGCCAGGAGGTTAGGCTACCATTATTCAAATGCAAAGACCAAGTAAAGAGGAGAGATCAAGTACCAAATTATATTTTAAGTGGTCACGAAAGATTTTCGTACCAAAATACTCCAATTTATTATCCGCAATATTACCTAATAAAGTTATCTTTATATCATGAAAGTATCCGAATTCTATAAACGTTTTCCTGATGAATCTGCTTGCAGGCAGATAATGAAAATAATCAGGGAAAAAGAAGGCGTTATTTGCAAAAAATGTGGAGGTGAAGAATATTATTGGAAAAATGACAAAGAATGTTTTGAATGTAAAATTTGTAAATTCAGGACATCCCTAAAAAGTGGCACAATAATGGAAAATAGTAAACTTCCGGTTAACTATTGGATATTGGCAATATTTCTTTTTGAAATTATAGAAAATGCTATACCGGCACTTGAACTTCAAAAAGCATTTGGGCATAAACGGTATGAGCCAATTTGGCTGATGTGTAAAAAAATTAAAAACACACCTAAAAAGGACAATTTTATCTATGAA
>JAUVKA010000420.1 GCA_030592205.1 Bacteroidota bacterium
AAAAAAGTCAATCCTGGCGAGAAAGTTTCCTTTGCGAGCACAGAATGGAAAACGAAAAGATTCCGCAATATGTGGGAATCCGGGGGGAACGATATGTTTATGCAAATTACTATCTGCAGAATCCACCCTATGAATATTTGCATGATCTGAAAAAAGATCCGGATCAGTTGGAAAACCTTGTTAATAATCCCGATTATCAGGAGATCTTACTAGATATGAGAGCAGAGTGTAAATCCCTGGAAAAGAGCATTAAATAATTAGTTTTTTAACAATTTAATTTTTTCATATGAGTAATGTTATTGTATTAGGTGCCGGAATGGTGGGCAGCGCCATGGCCATTGATATGGCCAAAAACCATAGGGTTACACTTACAGATTTAAGTCAGGATGTTTTAGATAAGGTAAAGAGAAAGTGTAGTGACTTATCATGCCAACAATTAGATGCAACAAATAAAAAGGAGCTTCAAGCCATTATAACCAAGCACGATCTGGTAATAAATGCAGTACCGGGGTTTTTAGGCTTCGAAACTTTAAAATCCATTATCGAAGCAGGAATGAATGTAATAGATATAGCATTTTTTCCTGAAAACTCTTTGGAGCTGGATGCATTGGCTAAAGAGCATAATGTTACCGCCATAGTTGATTGCGGTGTGGCTCCGGGAATGGACAATGTCATTCTGGGTTATTACAATGAAATAATGAAACTGACAGATTTTGAGTGTTTGGTTGGTGGATTACCTAAAATTAAGAAATGGCCATTCTGCTATAAAGCACCTTTCTCACCCATCGATGTAATTGAAGAATATACACGTTCGGCAAGGTATGTTGAAAATGGGACCGAAATTGTCAGGGAGCCACTAACTGATTGTGAATATGTTGAGTTTGATAAAGTTGGAACTCTGGAATCTTTCAATTCTGATGGTCTTAGATCCATAATTTACACCATGCCTCACATTCCCAATATGAAGGAAAAAACCCTGCGTTATCCCGGTCATGTTGAGTATGTTAGAGTACTAAAAGAAAGCGGGTTCTTTGGTACTGAAAAAATTGAAGTTAATGGAAACATGGTTTCTCCTTTAGATTTTACCAGCAAGATTCTGTTTAATGAGTGGAAGTTAGGTGAAACTGAAGAAGAAATAACAGTAATGAGAGTTAGGCTTAAGGGCGAAAATTCCAAGGGGCAAATAGAGGAAGTGGTATATCATCTGCATGATGAGTATAATGTCGAAACAAAAACCTCGTCTATGGCCCGAACAACAGGTTATACAGCTACTGCAGCAGCAAATTTGTTTTTGGATGGTTTGTTTAGTGAAAAAGGGATCTTCCCACCTGAACTAGTTGGTAAACATAAAGTTTGTTTCGATTATTTCTTGAAGTATTTAGAAGAAAGAAATATTCATTATGTAAAGAGCTCGCGAATAATTTAATCATCGTAATCTATAACCGGCCCTGTATGGATACTCGTCAAATTCATCTCCTCCTCCATCTGCACGGGGATCTCCAGACTCACGGAGCAGATCAAAGAGTTGGGTTTTCAGCTCCTCCTGAATTTGTTTGTATTCAGGATTGCCAGCCAGATTATTCAATTGAAATGGATCATTCATCATATCAAATAATTCCACCTGAGGGCGTCTGGCAAAAGACCAGTCGTGGTACTTCTTGTATTCCGGATTATCCTTATTATCAACAAGAAAGGATTTAGTTGGACTATTGTCGCAATCCGCATAAGTGTTCATGGGATGCGAGGCACTATCTGGAACTCCTACCGGCCAGCGATCAGGCTTAAAGTTGTATATATACTGGAATTTCTCAGTGCGAATACTCCGACAAGGATAGCCGGCTATTGAAGGGGCCAATTGAGCCGGGACATGCCGCTCTTTGCCAAAAATAACCTGGTCCCTGGTCTTAGTAACCCAGCCCTCTTTGCCTGAATACAAAATTACTTCCAATGAACTACCACTCATTTGATCCGGTATTTCAACTCCTGCCAGGGACAACAAGGTAGGAGCAAAATCGGTAAACGAAACAAAATCTTTGACTGTTCGCCCGGGTTTTATTTCATCTCCCCATCTAATGGCCAAAGGTTGTCTCACCCCCATATCATATAGATTCGATTTTGCCCTGGGAAAAGGAAATCCATTATCTCCTGTCATGATGATTATGGTTTGATCTAATTCCCCAATTTCCTCCAATAGTGCTAATGCATCTGCACAATCCTTATCAAATCGTTGTACCTCAAAATAGTAATCCGCAATATCAGATCGAATAATTTCTTCATCAGGATAAAAATCAGGCACCTGAATAGCATCAACATCAATGCCGGATTCACGACCTGAATTCAATTTATAGCCACGGTGAGGATCGGATGATCCTAGCCAGAAGCAAAAGGGTTGATCAAGCGGTCGTTTGTCAATAAAATCAGCTAATCCATCGAAATTTGGTCCACCAGGATAGGTATCTGTATAACCACCTGCTTTCAGTTTACCGGGCCCCCAGCATTTGCGCCAGTGCCCTATAAAATAACCAGCTTCCTCAAGAAGAAGCGGATAAACAGGAATATTTACATCCAGGGTTGAATGAAGGTTAGCACCCTGCCCCAGTCTCCAATGATATTGCCCGGTTAAAACAGCATTCCGTGAAGGCGTACAGGAGGGACTGGATACGTATGCATGTTCAAATAGAATCCCCTCTTCAGCCAGACGATCAAAGGTGGGAGTTTTCACAACCTGGTCGCCATAAGCCCCAGCATGGGGCCAGCCCCAATCATCAGCCATACAAAATAAAATATTGGGGCGGGGAGCTTCTTGAGTGCAGGAAGCGAGTAAACTCAAACAGAAAATGGGAA
>JAUVKA010000317.1 GCA_030592205.1 Bacteroidota bacterium
CCTTTTGCTCATACGAAGCATTCTGAACCGACTGCTTAAGTTCATCCATCTCACGAAGGTGCTCTTTCCATGATTCATCTATCATGGCAAGCACAGCGCCTTTCTCAAAAGCCCTTACAATCTCCTTATTATGAGTATCATAGCACTTTTTAAGATTTGCGTTTACCTGCATAGTTCTCTGACCATCTGTGATGGGCACGAGTATATTTTCATATTGATGTGCTGATTTTTCATACACATCCTTAATAATAGGCCAGGCTTGCTTAGCCATCAACTCATTCTTCTCTTCAAATGATTTTAACACTTTACGGTACAGATTATCACCTAGCTCATTTCTCTTTTGCGTTTTAAACTCCTCTTCAGTAAAGGGACAGTCCTGAGCCAATACCCTGATCAGATCCATTCTGAGACCTTCATAATCATCCGCACTCTTATAATCCTCCACCATTGAATCACTCAGGTCATTGATCATATTGGCAATGTCCATTTCTATTCTTTCTCCGTGCAAGGCATGTTTTCTCATGCTGTAAACTACTTTCCGCTGACTGTTCATTACATCATCATACTCGAGCAATCGTTTCCGTATACCAAAGTTGTTCTCCTCAACCTTTTTCTGAGCCCGTTCTATGGATTTAGTAATCATTGAATGCTGAATCATCTCACCATCCTTGAGTCCCATTCTATCCATTAACTTCGCAACCCTGTCGGAACCAAATAATCGCATCAAGTCATCTTCCAGCGATACAAAAAACTGGGATGATCCTGGATCTCCCTGTCTACCTGCACGTCCTCTTAACTGCCTGTCTACCCTCCTCGACTCATGTCGCTCTGTTCCAATGATCGCCAAACCACCTGCTTCGCGAACAGTACTATGAAGTTTGATATCTGTACCCCTACCGGCCATGTTCGTGGCAATTGTAACTGCTCCGGGCTGACCGGCAGAAGCAACAACATCTGCTTCCCGTTGATGCAATTTAGCATTAAGCACATTATGCTTAATCCCCTTGATCTTCAGCATCCTACTAAGCAGCTCTGATATTTCCACCGACGTAGTACCCACAAGAACAGCACGCTCCTCCTTAACCAGAATAACAATCTCATCTATTACAGCATTATATTTTTCCCTCTTGGTTTTATAAACCATATCCTCCCTGTCATCCCTGATAATTGGTCTATTGGTTGGAGTAACAACCACATCAAGTTTATAGATATCCCACAATTCACCCGCTTCAGTTTCAGCTGTCCCGGTCATCCCGGCCAGCTTGTTGTACATTCGAAAATAATTCTGTAGTGTTATAGTGGCGAAAGTTTGCGTAGCTGCCTCTACCTTAACATTTTCACGAGCTTCAATCGCCTGGTGCAAACCATCAGAATACCTTCGCCCGTCCATTATTCGTCCTGTCTGCTCATCTACAATTTTCACCTTATTGTCAATCACTACATATTCAACATCTTTCTCAAAAAGTGTATATGCCTTCAACAATTGTATTATAGTGTGAACCCGTTCCGATTTAATGGCGTAGTCACTAATCAGTTCATTTTTCTTGCTTAATTTTTCTTCATCCGAAATGCTTTGCTTCTCGAAATCAGCTATTTCAGATCCAATATCCGGAAGCACAAAGAAAGCTGGGTCTTCACCGGTAGCCGTGATTAAGTCGATTCCTTTATCGGTTAATTCCACAGAGTTGTTCTTTTCATCGATAATAAAGAACAGGTCGGATGTCACAATGTGCATATTCTTAGAATTCTCCTGCATATAGAAGTTTTCTGTCTTATGCGCAAGCATTTTCATCCCCTCCTCACTGAGGTACTTAATAATGGCTTTAGTTTTTGGTAACCCTTTGTGAGCACGCAGCAACAGTTTACCACCCTCTTCAGTATTACCTTCAGCAATAAGTTTTTTTGCCTTAATAAAAACTAAAGAAACCAGCTTCTTCTGCTCTTCATATAAATTGACCACCCTGCTTTTTAGGACCATAAACAGCTGATCATCACCCTTAGGAACAGGCCCTGATATGATAAGAGGGGTTCTTGCATCATCCACCAAAACAGAGTCCACCTCATCCACAATTGTATAATTATGGCCTCTTTGAACTAGGTCATCAGGAGATATAGCCATATTATCCCTCAGATAATCAAAACCAAATTCATTATTGGTTCCATAAGTAATATCTGAACCGTAGGCCTTTCTGCGAGCTGCTGAATTAGGCTGATGTTTATCGATACAATCCACAGTTAATCCGTGAAATTCAAATATCGGCCCCATCCATTCTGCATCTCTTTTTGCCAAATAGTCATTAACTGTTACAATATGCACTCCTCTACCAGTCAGAGCATTAAGAAAGATTGGCAGAGTAGCCGCAAGAGTTTTCCCTTCACCTGTTGCCATCTCAGCAATTTTGCCCTCATGAAGATTAAGCCCCCCAATAAGCTGAACATCATAATGAATCATTTCCCAAAGAACCTTAGTTCCTCCAGCTGTCCAGGTATGAAAATAGCTTGCCTTGTCGCCATTGATCTCTACCACATCCCTGTTTGCCGCAATTTCGCGGTCATAATCGGTAGCCGTAACAACAATAGTTTCGTTCTCCGTAAACCTCCTGGCAGTTTCTTTTACAATGGCAAAGGCCAGGGGTAATATTTCATTCAGGACCTTTTCATTTTTATCTACGATCGCCTGTTCCAGTCTATCCACCTCATTAAAGGCGGCTTCCCGTTCGGCAATAGGAATTTCATCGGCCTCAATTTTTGCTTTGATAGAATCGATACCCTGAACCTCTTCCTCAATATTCTTTCTTATCTGATCCTTAAGCTCCTCCGAACGGGCCCTTAATTCATCATGAGATAATTGGACTAACTCTTTAGTAATATCATGAACCTTCTGAACAATAGGGAGAGCACTTTTATAATCTTTTTCCGACTTGTTCCCAAACAAACCGGATATTATTTTATCGACAATAGCCATAATTAGCTGGTATTATTTTAAATCTTCTAACAAATAGTAAACCATTATGAAAAACATGCACATTTGTCATGAACTAGTCAAAATCCAGGTTAAAAGTCTTTCTAAACAATCCTAGCTGAGGGTTTTGTTCCTGCATGTGTTTGAACTTTTCCTCCGGGGTGTACAGTTTTTTCTCACTTTGTTCCCTGGCCAAAACCAATTCGATATTTATATCCTGATCACCTGTGCTTCTTTTCAAAAACGCAAGTATCTCAGGGTGGATAGATTTCATAGCCTTTTCCTGCAAAGGATTGTTCATGTTGACCCGAACTAATTTGTTTTCCTCCAGAATCGGTTTTTGGGTCGTTAAGGTATTGAATAAGCGGGGTTGATCATCCTTGATGCTATCTGCAAACTCTAACCAGATTCTAAGGAGGTTCTCCTGGTTAAGTTCAAGTTTATCAGCAATTTCTGCCACTTGAGGCTCTTCAAGTACTTCATTAATGTCAGGATCAGTGGATTTGTTAATAAAATCTTTAATCCTCGGGCCTACCTTAATTGGTGTTTTAACAGTGGGTGGTTGAATATAGACTTCTTTCACCGGATCTGCTTGTACTTTTTCAAGCGGTTTTGATTCGGGTGTTTCTATTATTTTTTCTGCGACATCAGATTTAGAATCATCCTTATCTTTTACTTCTTTTTTTTTCTCAGTCAAAGCAGGGGATTCGTTCCAAACTGCACCCTTATTAACTGTACAAAGCTTCATCAAAGCAATCTCAACATGTAATCGAGCATCTTTTGCAAGTTTATAATTGACATCCGCTGCTCCCACTATCCCAAGGGATTTGAATAGAAACTCTACTGTGCATTGCTGTGAATAAGAACGGTAATTATCAGTAATCTCTCCACTAAATTCCATTAATTGAATGGTTTGCTCATCTTTGCACATCAATAGGTTTCTAAAGTGCCTTCCCAGTCCATTTAAGAAATTGCGTGAATCAAAGCCTTTTTCCAGTACTTCATCAAAAACTGTAAGTGCCTGAGGATAATTCCCCTCAAGAAAAGCTTTCGTCATCTTGAAATAATACTCATAATTAAGAACATTAAGGTTCTCAATAACAGCCTGGTAATCCACTATTTTTCCGGAGAATGAAACAACCTGGTCGAAAATCGACAAAGCGTCACGCATTGATCCATCAGCTTTTTGAGCAATGATATTTAAAGCTGAATCATCTATTTCTACCGTTTCTTTCTTCGCAACCTCCCCCAGATGAAGCATCATGTCCCTGACTAATATTCTTTTGAAATCAAAGATCTGACAACGGGAAAGGATAGTAGGAAGAATTTTATGCTTTTCCGTAGTAGCCAGGATAAAAACCGCATGTGATGGTGGCTCTTCCAGTGTTTTCAAAAAAGCATTAAAGGCCTGTTGCGAGAGCATGTGAACCTCATCGATAATATATATACTATATTTCCCAACCTGTGGAGGAATTCTGATTTGATCAACAAGATTACGGATATCATCAACACTGTTATTTGAAGCTGCATCCAACTCATGGATATTGAATGACCTGTTGTCATTGAATGATTCACAGGACTCACATGAATCACAAGCTTCTGAATCCGGCCCGGGGTTAAAACAATTTATAGCTTTGGCAAAAATTCTTGCACAGGTTGTTTTCCCAACTCCACGCGGCCCACAAAAAAGATAGGCATGAGCTATTTGATTTGAACTAATGGCATTCTTTAGGGTGGTGGTAATTGACGGCTGTCCTACAACAGTTTCAAAGCTGTCAGGACGGTATTTGCGAGCCGATACGACAAAATTCTCCATGCTAATCAATTAATGTTCGGGCAAAGGTAAGAAAATGGGAATAATCACATATCGATATTATTAGACCACGTCAAGAGAATTCCTTGAAAAACACGTTAAATAGTTTGATTACTAACCAATAATCTCTATTTTTGCAGGCCAAAATATATTTTAATTAAAAACCAAAGTAAATTATGTTGAATCAGTATGAAACCGTTTTCATTGTAACTCCCGTTTTGTCTGAAGAACAGATGAAGGAAGCGGTTAAGAAGTA
>JAUVKA010000333.1 GCA_030592205.1 Bacteroidota bacterium
AAGCCAGGCGGCTAAATTACCAATAAGTATCCATTGAATAACATAAACCAGAGTTACTTCCCTCCCCATGAAGCTCAGGAAAGCCATACGAAGGGGTTGGGATTCAATATTCATCAGGCTAAGGCTGTAAACCAGCAGTATAACGAATGAAAGGGCCCAGAGATAAAATACCATATTATGGTGATAATATTCTGGCAAAATTGTCGATATATTAAATCCCATTTTAAGCCCTGAAATAAAACCCACAAGGGAAGCACCCATTATTAATCCCTTTCCCCATATAGGGACAGGCTTCCATTTGTGTAGTCCAACAGAATGCACAGCTAAACCGGTCAATGGGTAAGCTCACCAGGGGAAAAGAGGAAAATACGACCATTCAGCCGTACCACCAAAAAATGCAGTGATATATTTTGCTGTATCCCAGGTATCAATCATCTGGTTGATCCAGGGAGTCAGCCCTGCTGCCAACAGGGCAATTGCAATCAAAAATAATGGGTGAGCTGAAATTTTTCTAAGCCCGGCAATAATGATCAAAGAGAGGCCGGCCAGTGGCAATATGTCAACTCCAAAAATACTGCCCGGGATAGAATCCGGGTAACCAGTTTTTATGAATCCGATAATGTAGGAAACATTAAGCAGGATATTCAGGAGAATCCCGCCGCCAAAGAGCAGAACTCCTCGCTTCATCATCTTTAGAGGGTTTGCTTTTGTAAAGCCCACAAAGTATCCCATGACAACCATGAAAACAGGGGCAGCAGGAACTCCTCCCAGGAACAGTGATATTTTCCCAAAAGTACTTTCAAAAAGATCAGGATTACCAAGCTGCTCCATCACGTGTACCTGGATCATCAATACCACAGCCAGTCCCTTGAGAACATCCGGTAAAACCAGTCGTGTTTTTTCCCTACTCATTATTTGATCAGTGAAAGCCCTTCAAGTGCCGAAACATCACCGGGTCTATTCAGAAGTGATTTTTGAAATAATATTTTGGCCTCCCTTGAATTTCCTAGTTTGAGATGAGTCCAGGCCATCATATTCAATCCATCATAGTCAAAAGGATACAGGTTTACTACTTTTTCGAATAGGGGCTTTGCCTTAAGAAAATCCTTACGTCCATAGTAAACCAGTCCCAAGCGAAAATTTGCTATAGAGTTCATTGGATCAATTCGCAAAATTTCATCATAAATCCGGATTACCTGTGTCCAGTTACCCATTGAGGAAAGGGGGTAAATCAATCCAAAACGAGCCTCTAATCCCATAGGCATCAGGCTAACAGCACGCTGATAATATGACTGTGATTCATCCAGCATTCCTGCCAGATAGCTCAGCCACCCCAGGCGAAGATTCAGTTCATAATGGTCTTTATCATAAACACTTTTCAGAACATCAAGTCCTCCTTTATAATCACCGGCTGTTTCTTTGGCATAACTCGATGAGAATGCATCTATTAAAACTTGATGGTTCTGTCCAATGGCAGCCCCTCCAATTGCCAGTCCTATTAGTAAAATGATAAATCGTGTTTTTAAAGCTTCCATGTTAATCCTCCAATAAAGCTATTGCTCAGGTAATTTTTTGTTTCAGTTCTTAATAAGTCATCCCCCTCGTAAATACCCCATGAGTGTTCTCGTTGCTGTAATTGATATCTAAAAGTCAGGGAAAGTCCTTGGACTATATCAGGTACGATCAGGTTTAATCCACTTCTTAAAAGAATAGGATCTTGATTATTATATACAATATAGGCTGATTTCTCCGACCATCCGGCCATTTCTCCGGCAGCGACATGGGCCTCAAGCCAAAGGTGGGAAAAAAATTTTACCCCGGCCATTCCTTGCCAAACCCAACTCCCTTCATCTTCATTCGTATCCATAGGCATCACCCTATCGGCATGAGCTTGAAAGTAAAGATTAAGATTTCCAACAGGATACCAAGTCAGATCCAATCCGGTTTGAACACCGGGCTGGTTGCCCAAATCAAAATAGGAGGCAGAAAAACCGGCAAGAACAGTGCGGAACCGGTATTTTATGGCACCCTCTACTACATAATCCTTATACACAAAACTTTCCTGTGTAAATTGATCCATTCCCATTGGAGCCGCCCTGTATTCCATGTAATTATAATCTCCTTTAATAAAATGACTAGCCAAACCAATATACAAATTAGGCTTCAGTGTCAGTTCTCCACCTATATACACTCCTAACTGGGAGTTCTGATAAACAGAATCGTATAACTGTGTGCCAAATGAAGAGACTAACAACACTTCCTGCAGGGCACTGAATTTCATTTGATTGAGCCCTACTTTCACAGCAAGCCGTTTACCAAAATTAAGGTCAAGGCCTCCGGCAACATATGAATAGTTTTTAAGGAGATAATGATCCACCATAGGACCCTCAGGTTGATAAGAAATCAGGCTATCCATACCGTTAATAGCAACCAGGCCACCCTCAAGAAACACACCTGTCAGGCTTGATTTACCAGGATCTCCTATTTTTTCACGAGTGGCTTTCGGCATTTCCATGACGATCAGTCTGGCTTCTTGCTGACGGCCCGACCAAAGCAACGAATAATATAAATACTCAAGAGCCAGGGGGTCAGATTCATTGAATTCCAGAGCTTTTCGAAAATGAGTAAGAGCAGACTGGTAGCGTTTTAAATTAAACTTCGCAATTCCTAAGCGCATACGGAGATAATAGTAATCAATTCCAGCATCCAATCCCTTTTGTCCCAGCTCTGCTAATTCTTTCCATTGCGCCTCTTCGTATAACTCATAGGTTTTTACGTCCAGATCAACAAAAACTATTTTTTTCTGGGCGATTGAACCAAGAGGTATCAGAAAAAATATTATCCATATCGGCCACTTTATTTCCATTTCAATTCAATTTCTCGGTTATTATAGTACCCTTTTAAACTTAGTAGGCCATGCTTACCTATCTTGAGATCAAAATTCCAGAAAGGAGCCGACTGGTAAAATGCTTTTCTAAGAATATTGCTGTTTAGTGTTATCTCCTCAGGATCCAGTTCATCATCAACAGATATATAACTCAGGGAATACTCCGACTGGAGAACCTGAGCAAAAGGAGCCATAACATCCTGCATTAGGGCCTTGACTCCCCTAAAACACTGATTAACTGGCAAGTTATCCTTTATCATAAGTCCGGGTAGATACACAAGAGGAAGCTTATACATTGCCATATATAAAAACCGCAATGGAGCACTTCCGGGTCCGGAAAAATGCGTGAAATAGAAGACCTGGGTGTCGTGCTTAAAATAAGCCCTGGCATTATGCTTTTTACAATACAGATAGGTCTCATTAAAAGGGGTTGATTTCACTTCGAATTCAAGCTCCTCTGATTTTTCTCCATCGGTGAAAGTATAATTGAAGCGTTGCCCGGGGACCCAGTTCAAAGCTCCGGAAAGCAGAGGATTGATCTCAAGAGCCGACAATTCATCACCTTCTATAGGGAGAGAAAAAGTTTCGAGAGATGCTTTTTTATCCTTCTTAACAAGGTAGTAACTCAGTGGATACTCTATAGTTGCTGATCCAATATGAGGGGTTTCCTGGATCTGGAAATGCAGATGGGGTTCAGGTGAGCGACCGGAATTTCCACATTCACCGATGGTTTGCCCGCGATAGACATAAGCCCCTTTTTGTACCAGGATACTACCTGCCTTTAGATGGGATAGCTTTGAAAAGATATAGTCCTCATGTCGTATAACTACCGTATTACCCCAATTGCTATTCAGGTTCATTTCCCCAAGTTTATTATCGGGAATCCCCTCAACAACTTCCTCAACAATACCTGAAGCAGGAGCTAAGGCCGTTTTTCCATAACAATAATAATCCTCGGGTTTAGTAGCTCCCGCCCTGGCCTGGCGTCCTTGCGAATCTACCATTACAAAATCCCAGGCATGTCGCCAATCGTCCCGGTGGGTATGCTCTCCCGAATGACCCTGACTAACCTTCCAATTACCCCAGAATGGAAGGATAAAATGGACGGAAGTTTGGGGTGCAAAACGATGCTGATAGTTTTGGTATGCATAAAGGTTTTTTTCCGGGGAATTTTGCTGAACTACTACCTCCTGTAAACCAGGTCCGGCTTTAGTCCTCCACTTAAGTACATACAGAAACAGGATCACCACAACATTGAATGGGAGTGCATAAACCGACAAATCCCACATTCGGAACAGGGCTCCGGTGGCTACTGTGAGTATGACCACAAGCGGTATCAATACAGCAGCCCAAATGAAGGACCTCACCGATGGAATCAGATAGAATCCTCCTATAGCTATAGCTGAAAGAATGTAATTAAAACCTATATACAGGTAATCCAGACTTGAAATTTCCAGTCCAATTAGCTTATAAAACAGGTAGGCACTGAAAAACCCCAGGAGGGACAAGAGAAAAGCAATTCGTGAATAGATAAGAAGGCCAACTGCTATCAGCACACCTGCCAGTACAGAATATTGAAAGTATATCGCTCCCACGGAGAGAAAATATGTGCGCCAGGCAGGCAGTAAAGGCAATTGGTCAAACCAATTATGTAGATTCACCCATCCAAAACCACCGATCTGATAGAGCTGGTTAAGGGTATAAACCCCATATTCACTACTCTCCAAAGATGTGAATTGCCTTGTGGCCAAAATAATTAGCCACAATCCTATCATGAAAGGAAGGCTTAAATAAGGGAGCCCATATTTGATCAGTATACCCCGGGTAGCAATAGTCACCAATACCACTAAAAGACTAGTCAGGGCAACTACCAACCAGAGAACCAAACCAGGTTCAAAAAACATCCCCAGGGGAAGAGTTGCTAAAAGAACATTGTAGCTGTAAACACCCTTCCTGGCACCT
>JAUVKA010000213.1 GCA_030592205.1 Bacteroidota bacterium
AATACATATCAAAATCATTCTTGCGAATACTATCTAATTCCATTACCTTTAACCGTCGCCCCCTAACTTATTACTAAAGATATGCTATCCAGAAATCTTATGGTTCTTGCAACCATTCTTACTTGTTTTGCGAGTTGTTCATCAAAAGATAATCAAGCTACGAATAATAGTGTTTTAGAGATTAATCCAGAGATAATGGAGATATCTTCCTTCTTAGACCACGTTGAGAAAGTTCGCATAATCCCCTTGGAAACCAGACCAGATGTTATAATTGGATCTATTCTAACTATCGAAGCCTTCGCTGATAGATTTTTTGCCTTTGATATGCAATTCAAAAAATCAGTATTTATTTATGATAGTCATGGGGCGTGGATAAACACAATCTGCTCAGTGGGTAAAGGCCCCGCTGAGTATACTAATCCTAAACAATTTGCAGTTGATCCGTTTAATAAAGAACTGGTAATCGTTGATCCTTCCACAAAGAAAATTCTAAGATATGATCTTGACGGTAACTTTATATCTGAGGTGAAGCTTGAATTTCTGGGGTATTCAATTGGTTTTGTTGATTCAGAAACGTATGCCTTTAAATCGATGGATGATAATCGAAATCCTGTTGTAGTGACAACTGATCGAAAAGGTGGGAACAAAACAATTGTCCACACTGGTATTTTTGAGTTCAATAGGTTCTTATTCACTCATTTCCCAAATTATAAGGGAAAACAATTTTACATTGAATCCATTAATGATACTGTTTATCATATTAGCAAGGACAAAGCAGAACCATGGCATTATATAGATTTTTTAGAATTGAAAGTCACTAAATCAGATCAAAAAGAACTTATTAACTGGTCACGAGCCAATAAATGGATTCCAAGAATCTCAAAATCTCAGGCAGGAGATGTTTATAAATACCTGGAGACAGATAAAATGATTCTAGTGGGCTGTAGGTACAAGGGAAAAACATCTAATATCTGGGTAAATAAGTCTAATAATAGTCAGTATACTGTTCAAAGAATTGGCGGTGGTATTGGTGAAGAAACAGATCCTTTTACAGATCTTTTTATTTATACCAGTACGACAGATGATACAGGTAAATTTATCAGTCATATACGTACAGATACTTATCTGGGCCTTTTTGAAAACGACAAATTCAATGAATATTTAGACAAAGGGATTATTGAGATTGAAGATGGAGGTTTTGCAAACCAGGGAGATGTTACTCTTGAATCAAATCCAGTGTTAGCAATTATTGAGATGAAATAATCTTGAGTTGTGAGACATAAATCGTGAAGCGTCTTGGTTTTTCAGTCTTATGTATTGCATCTTGTATCTTGCATCTTTGGTCTTGATTGAGTTTTGTCTCTATTGAAAATATTACCTACCTTTAGTGTTGCCCCCCACAAACCAATTTTACTGGAATTGACCTATCATACCATGAAATTGAAGCTTTTATTTATTGTCATTTGTGTGTCTTTGGTGGCCTGTAAAAAGGATTATTACCATCCGATGTCGGATGATTTTGAACCTCCTTCAATAAAGTTAAAAGTATCACATCAGTTTGCAGATTCCACTACATGGATCAAATTGAGCGGTGAGGGAAGCCATGACGCTGATGGGATGTGGGGCATAATTGATTTCCGTTGGGATTTGAATGGTGATGGCATCTGGGATACGCCGTATACAACTCACCCACAATGGGTTTATGTTTTTAGGGAACCGGGAATTCACAAAGTTATCCTGGAAGTTGCTGATCGTTTCAGACAAACAAGCAGAGATTCGGTGGAGATAGAAATCTATGGCGCCATAACTGATACCTCACATTTTATTGATTCCAGGGATGGCCAATCATATAAAATAGTTCGGATATCGGGACTCCAATGGATGGCTGAAAACCTGAACTATGGAAAATTGATTCCGGTGAATGACTCGGTAAAGGATGATGGGGTGGCAGAAAAGTATTGTTATCTTGATGATCCCACTCTAAAAGGCCAATGGGGAGGATATTATACTTTCTATGATTGGATGGAGATGAAGGATCATGACACTAGTTCAGTGATCGGAATTTGTCCGCCGGGATGGGAGCTCCCTACCATAGACGATTGGCGATCCTTCACTGATTGGGAAGAAAGGCCATTTCATTTTTTTGCTCAAGGCGGGTTTTCAAACTTAAATCTGTCAAGAATGCATATTCAACCCAGGTGGCAGGATTGGGAGCAAAAAGATTTCTCTCAAAACAAGGAGAACTGGACTTACTTTACAAGGGAGCATTACTATGGTTATCTGAATGGACCAGGTCGAATAATGCCTTATCTAGCGACTTCTCAAACCGATAGAGTCAGAGGAAATATTTATCTCATACAATATGCAAATGACAGTATCAGGAAATACATGGGTATTGCACCCGTAAGATGTGTTCAAAGGGATTAGGAAATGCGAAAAATTGCATATTTCATATTACTGATATCAATGCTATTTTCTTGTAGCGAGGAGGTTGACCACCCAATAGCCGATTATTGCTGGCCGGTAGTCCATTCATTCATTAACTTTGAAGATAGTGTACACTACTTGCGACTGGGAAAAACTTTCTCCGGATCGCATTTTCAGGAAACGATCAATAATCCTGATTCTCTGTATTTTAATAATGCAGATGTTTACTTCGATCTATATCATAATGATTATATTACAGAGACTATACAACTTGAACTCACAAATGAATTTGTAAGGGATTCTGGATTCTTTCCGTCAGAGCCAATACCGCTCTATAAAACCGATTACCCAATCGAGCCTGGGAGAATCGGATTGAGGATTGCCCTACCGGAATTAGATCGATATATAGCTGCTACAATTATGGTTCGTGGAAAGCCACGTTTCAGTTCTCCTGAACCTGGACATAAAAAGGAGCTTAATTTCTATTCAAAGGAGCATGTCAGGATAACTTGGGATGGTTCCGGCGCGACTAAAACCACTGTGAGACTCTGGTACCTTGAGATAACGGAAAATGGAATTGACACTTGTAAACTAGACTGGACTAGATGGCACAGCAATTTCATTCTATGGGAAAACGATTGGTTCAACTATATGCTTTATTGGATAAAGGACGACTATCGTGTACTTGGAAGGAGAGTTATTGCAGTTGATATTCTAGCTGAGGCACTGGTAGCATACGGTGCTCAGAAGGATTTAACTTTTGACCTGATTGGCAAGCCATTCTCCAATTTAACCGGGGCTTATGGATATGTAGGAAGTTGGGCTACCGGTGGTATCTATGGATATCTACCAAACCGTATATTTCTTGATAGTTTATCTTTCCTGCCCCGCCTGGAAAGATTGAAATTCATTCATAATTAGGAGAAAAGAGCAAAATATATAAGTAATAATGCTGTTTGTATTTAAAGTAGAGTTATCTCATAATGACAAGCCTGAAAACTAATTCAAGACAGCGCCTAATCCTCTTTACCATATTACTTGGCCTGCAAGTCAGTATACTCTATGGGCAGAAGTTTTCCATCAGTGGTACCATTGAAGATAAACAATCTGGGGAGAGATTGATAGGAGCTAATATATACGATTCCTTAACCTACAGGGGGGTAAGTTCGAACAATTTCGGCTTTTATAGCCTGACATTACCAGGTGGACTGATTCGGCTAATTTATTCTTATGTTGGATACCAACCAAGAGTTATCAATCTGGATCTCAAAAAGGATACTGTGATCAATATTTCCCTTGAATCATTTACAAATATTTCTGAGGTAATAATCAGGGCAGATGCAGCTAAATCAGCTGTTAGAAGTAATCAGATCAGCATGACGGAGCTAAGCGGTGCATCAATAAACAAAATCCCTGTATTATTAGGAGAAGTGGACGTACTTAAGGCTTTGCAGTTACTGCCTGGCGTACAATCCGGAACTGAGGGTACCAGCGGGATTTATGTTAGGGGAGGCGGCCCGGACCAAAACCTGATTCTTCTCGATGGGGTTCCGGTATATAATGTGAACCATTTATTCGGATTTTTCTCAGTTTTTAATTCTGATGCAATCCAAACTGTAAAGCTCATTAAGGGGGGATTTCCTGCCCGTTATGGTGGAAGACTTTCTTCTGTTTTGGACATCAGATTAAAAGATGGAAATAACAAGAAATTTGAGGTGGATGGAAGTGTAGGAATCATTGCATCCAGACTGACAGTACAGGGGCCCATTAAGGAAGGTAAAACATCCTATATTGTCTCTGCCAGACGAACCTATGCAGATATCCTGGCTCAACCGTTAATTAGATATGCAGCAAGTAAAAGCGGTCAGGCCGGTTCATCAGGAGGATATTATTTTTATGATCTGACTGCTAAAATCAACCATCGGTTTTCTGATCGAAGTCGGCTCTACCTTAGTGCCTATTCTGGGAAGGATAAGGCTTATATTCATATTAAGGAGAAACAAAACGACTATCGACACAGAGAGAACCTCGGACTTAGCTGGGGTAATCTTACTACTGCACTTCGTTGGAACTATGTTTTCTCACCTCGATTGTTCAGTAACACCACCCTCACCTATAGTAAATATAATTTTATTACCAGCATGGATATGACAGAAACAGAGGAGTATACACTGCAAAACAGGCTTGCCTTTTCCTATGATTCGGGAATCCGTGACCTGGCAGCTAAAATTGATTTTGATTATCAACCAGCACCCTCTCATTCAGTTAAATTTGGATATGGTCATATTGCCCATCAATTCAAACCAGGAGTATCAGTATATCAAATGGAGGAAGAAGGTATGGCCTCCCCATTAGACACTACTTATGGCAACAAGAATATCCATGCTCAGGAACTGGATGCCTATGTAGAGGACGACTGGCAAATTGGTACGCGGTTCAAAGTGAATGGAGGTTTGCATGGATCTGCTTTTCATGTGCAGGATTCAACTTATTGGTCCTTCCAACCCAGACTCTCGGCCCTTTTTATGATCAGCGAGAACTGGAGTGTCAAAGCAGCTTATAGCCATATGAGCCAAAATATTCATCTGGTATCAAATTCAACAATAGGATTGCCAACCGATCTATGGGTGCCGTCCACAGCATTGATTAAGCCTCAGAAATCAATTCAATATGCCTTGGGTACAGTTTATGATTTCCCAAAGGGTATTGAAGTGAGTTTAGAAGGATATTTTAAATCGATGAATAATCTTATAGAGTACAAAGAGGGTTCCAGTTTCTTTTCAATAAATGACGATTGGGAGAATAAGTTGGAATTCGGAAGAGGGATTTCATATGGAGGAGAATTACTAATTAGGAAAAAGATGGGCAAAACAACAGGTTGGATCGGTTATACTCTCTCCAGAACAGAGCGCAAATTTGAAAATATCAGTTTTGGGGAGTGGTTCCCTTACCGATACGACAGGCGACATGACATTTCAATTGTCCTCAATCATAAGTTCAATGATAAAATAGATATAGGCCTTACCTGGGTTTATGGTACTGGTAATGCTGTAACACTTCCTGTAATGATGTACACGCGTGAATTTTGGCCCGGACATTCTCTTTATCCCAATCAAATTATGGTATATGAGGGAAGGAATTCCTACCGAATGCCTGCTTATCATCGTCTGGATCTGGGAATAAATCTTCACAAGGAAAAGAAGTGGGGAATAAGAACCTGGTCATTTGGAGCCTACAATGCTTATAGCAGGCAGAATCCATTTTTCATGACTCAATCACCGGTACATACTCAAGAGGGAGATGTTGGTATATTGTTCAGGCAATACAGCATTTTCCCTATAATTCCTTCAGTAAGCTATAGTTTTAAAATCAAATAGATTCTGCAGCATGAAATCACGACTGGTCCTTTCTATTATGTTGATATTCAGTCTTACAGCATGTGAGAAATTCATTTATGTCCACATTGAAGAATCTGATCGCTTATTGGTTCTCAGCGGTTTGATCAACCCCGACAGTTTAGTGCACATTCATGTATCAAGGAGCCAGCAGCTAAGCCTGAGACCTGAGGATAGTGGTCGACCACCAAAACGTGATACAATGATTATTGCAGATCTCCTATTATATGAACAAGAGCAACTAATAGGGAAGATGGAGCACATCGGCAAAAGCTATTACAGCTTGCCTGAGTTTTTCCCCTCTGAGGGTAATACTTATCGGATTGAAGCCACCTCAGGTGAAATGAAACCGGTTTCAGTAGAAACAATTTTGCTACCAGCGATTCCATTCAATTCCTTCGATACTATCAGACTCTTTCATGACGACGGACGTGAAGGATTTAGTGTGAAAATGCAAATTACCGACCCGGTAGGACAGGAGAACTATTATGCTATGAAGGTTACAGCCGTACAGAGGAAATGGGACCGGAACCTGGAGGATTTTACAGATGAGCAAAGAATAAATTATTTACATGTGAGTCTAAATAGAGGTAATGAAGCTGCAATTGATAATATTTTTTTGGACATAAATAGTGATGTTTACCTCGACAGAAAACTATTTTTTAGGGATCAGTTTTTTGATGGAAAAGATTTTGACATGTCCTTTGAATTCAACAAGAGTTATTTTTACAAGCCCGCCGATACGACCCATTTCCAGGTTGAACTTGAACACATAGATAAATCCTATTACCTCTACGCAATCTCTCAACAAAAATATCGTAACACTGAGGATAATCCTTTTACTGAACCAGTAAATCTTTACTCCAATGTCAAGGAAGGATTAGGGCTAGTCTCATCATACAGCAGTACCCGAAAGAACTTCACTGTTATTTGGACAAAATAAATAAAATATGAAAAGAAATTCTATTGTTAATCCAATTAGGGTCTGCTGATTTTCCAGAAAACATTATCTTATCAACTGATATTTAGGTCAGTATGTTTATAACTTAATGCTGTTTATGGGGTTTAATTGCAAGGTTTATTGTATTTTTAAGTTAAAACCTGTGCACTTATGAACAAATACACGCCCCAAAACCAGTTAAGTTTAGAAATGTTCGAACACCCCTTTGAGAAACACCTTGACAAGGAAAATAGATGGGTAAAATTAGCAGCTCTGATTCCAT
>JAUVKA010000128.1 GCA_030592205.1 Bacteroidota bacterium
GATTAATCCACACAGGGGAAAGGTGATTTTCGTTGATTTCTGGGCAACCTGGTGCGGTCCATGTATTAGCCAGTTTCCTTATAGCAGAATGATGCACAAGGCTTTAGAGGGGAAAAATGTTGTATTTATGTACCTATGCGGCAGCTCCAAGAAACTAGCATGGAAAGCCATGATCGACAAGCATGGATTACAGGGGGATCATCACTTCCTGGAAGAAAAGAAATGGAGGGAAGTCTGCGATAGATTCGGAGTAACCGGCATCCCTCATTATGTAATTGTTGATCCTTCAGGGAAAGTAGCAGATAAAAAGGCTGACCGCCCCCAGGGAGGGAGCGGATACAACAAGGAGCTCTACAATAAGCTGTTGGGGTTACTGGACTAGCGAGGACCATAAAATATTATATAAAAACCCCGGTAATTGTCATCCTGGTGATTAAAGATCTTCTAGGCAGGAGTGTGTTTTCTGAATCTTACATCTGCTAAAACTGTTGTTAAGAAGACTGTGGTGAGGATGTAAATACCCGTCATCTCTTATTATTCTTCTGTCTCTGAAGTTATTTTATAACAATAAACAAAAATACTTGAACTATCACCCCCACCAGGACCACCTTCCATTCCCTGGCCAATTAGTCTTTTTTCTGCCTCTCTTGCATGTTGTTCATTAATCGCTTTACTATAAGTCCAGCACCCGAGCTCTTTATTAACATTGTGTTCGTCGAATAATCTGTTATCAGGATCATTTGTAACGCCAACATAGAAATCAGAGACAGCTGAAAACATACACTTGTTAGTGATGTGCCCAATTATCTCCCGGATAATTGTTTCAAAATCATTTCCCATAATTAATTATATCATTGATTGTTATCCATCCTCCTCTCACAACATATTCTCAAATAGCAGAACTATTAATTTTCTGAAAATTACGTTTATTTTAATTTAATCACCATAACAACCGGATTATCATTTTCATTCAAAGTGCTCAGAAGTCTTTGATAGGCTTCTGCAGCATCTTTATCCTTAACTTCAGGTTTATTTCTAAGTTTTTCTTCATCCGGATTCAGCATATTGAAGGGCTGTAACATTCTGTATAAGTGCTGTTCACCGTCAGTTCCGGAAGGCCAGAAATCTGGACCTCCATCCAGGTCATTTGGGATTTTGGTGTTATCAGTTTTAATAGAATAAATGTTTCCATCATCAAATTGATAAATACCAACATGATATTTTTTCAATTCTCTTATCCTGATAAAAAGTTTATCCTTTGTTTGATGGAGTTTTGGAGATAAAAAATAGGATTCTTTCGGGCTCATTATGTTAGCCATATCCGCGTAAAGCTCATCCGGTGCGCGATGATCACCGAAATTTAAATAAAATGCAGGATTCATTTCTCCATCCCCATCTACTTGAAATACTGTATCACAAAAGGGTTGATAAGCCAGCACACGCTTGGGGTCAGTAGAAAAAACACCAATTGAAAAATCACCCATCATTTTTATTACTTGTGATGATGGGTATTTACGGACGACCTTTCCGCTCCCATCCTGAAGGTAAAACAGAAAATCGACTGAATCCGGCGAAAAACTACCGTATGGTGAGATCATGATATGCCGTCCTTCGCTCAGAGGGGCATATCTCCAGGATAGATACTTCAGAGAAAAAGAGTTAACCTTTTCACCCTCAATATTGTAAGTATAAGCAATATTTCCCCTGGTTGAATAATAATATATGTAAGCACCATCAGGTGAGACTTCCATACCATGAGGCCCGCCCAGCGCACCCAGATACTCTTCCGGCCCAGGACCGATCGTTCCAATCTGTCTAATAAATTTACCCTCATCATTAAAAAGAAAAATTTCAACAGTACGATTAAGGACAAAGATTCTCTTGTTCACATAAAGTAGCTTCGTAGGATTTAACATTGCCTCCGGCAAGGTTTCCAATGGAATATATCTTACTTCCTGAGCTATCTCATCCAGACCGATGGCTTGATTTTGATCCACCATAGCTTCCAGATCGATAGTTATCACATCATTTTTTTGGATTAAGTTCTGGTTATTACAAGCAACAAACAAAAAAGAACCAAGAATGATAAAGCTAAATACCCGAATAATAGATTTCATGATTTCAGTAGATTAGTAATACAATTGACTCAGTTGGGGAGGACATCCAAAGATAACTAAAATTTTAGTTGAGGACAATATTATAATAGATAATGTATAAATCGAATATTTACATCAGAAAATGGACCATAAGTATGTTTTCTTCATCTTAATGCAATATTATCTAGAAAATTATATTAATTAAGATCAACATTATCTAGATAACGTTATACGTAAAGTCTTTTTATTGCAGAATCCATGGCGTGAAAAAAGACCTTGTTGATTTCATTCCAATAGATAAGGTAATCCGTTTCTTCAATAAATCCGACTCTAAAGGACTATTTTGTAATATTAGTAGTAATATTGGTGCAATTTTTGACCAATTATTGTATATTTACATGAAATTGCTGATATGACTTTCGAATTCGATAATCTTAAAAGTTATTCAAACAAAGAGAAACACGGGATCGATTTTCACGATGCACAGCATTTATGGTTGGATCCTGAGCGAATAGTTGTTCCAGCCCGTACTTCTGACGAGACACGATTTTTAATGGTTGCACGGTTCAATGGTAATTTTTGGTCTGCAGTTTATACGATCAGGGGAGAAGTAATCCGGATTATATCCGTTCGAAAATCAAGATATAATGAAAAAGAAATCTATAAGCGCTGAAAAATTTGATGCAATCTTTGACAAAGGTGATGAAATACTAGATTACCTGGTAGTTGAAAAGGCTGAACGGCCTGGATTAAAACCCAGGCGTGTGAGCATTGATTTTCCGTCATGGATGGTTCAAGAACTCGATCGTGAAGCCAAACGATTGGGTATTACACGGCAATCAGTCATTAAATATTGGATTTCAGAAAAGCTCCACCCATCTGCCGAATAAGGAGAATCCAACAGTTCTTATCTTATATATCCAAAAAGTAAATCTTCTTGCCTCTGTCTCCAAAGTCAGGTTGATGTAAAAAGAAAATTCGATTATTATTAACGCTGATATGATCGATGTGTTTGAATTTATGCAAAGGGAAAGTATTGAGTTCCATTCCTGTTAAAGGATCAATCTCAATAAGATAGGATAGTTGGACATGAGTGAATTCAAGAAAAAATCGATCTGAAATTTTATCATGATGAACTTGTCCTGTAAAATCATTATTTAACTCTACTTGAATATCTGTACGCCAAAGTAATTCTGCATTTAGGGTGAAACAGTGTACAGCCTGATAATCAAAATCAAAAAGCAATACCGTATCTTTCAATTGGATCATGCTTGAACGAATAGGCCTGTAATCGGTGTTTATGCTATTTTGCAACCTTGCAATTCTCGCATTGATTATCCTCAACTCGTCAGAACGAATAAATCCTCTGCTAATTTTACCAACGAATTCCCTTCTGACTTGTTTATCAATGTTAGTAAGGGCTTTCTCCTTTTTATCATCACCTACCCGATAAAATAATTCTTGCCGATCAGTTTCTGAATCACAAATATAATAGTCATGGTACTGACCCTTTGTTGACTTATCTACAAAAATAAAATATTGATTACCCAGAGACTGAACAGGCTTTACCATTGATACAAAAAAACTAGCATCACATACGGCATCCAAAAAGATTGTATCATTTGTATTCTTTATCAGATAGGAGCTATCCTTTGTAATAGCATATATTTCACCCAGACAGTCTTGATAAATTTCTTTAGATGATGGAAGGGGAATGGACGATATAATCTTTCCAGAGAGTTTTCCAAGAAAGATCTCCCTTTTTAAGGGGTTGTAGTTCTTGTATCCAAGTGCGATAAAACGATTGTCCTTTACCACATAATCAATTATAGCATATGGCTCATCCTCAAATAGTTTAGTTGCCAAACCCGGAGTAGACACCACTACTTCATCCAACTTAAAGGGATTTAGCCGAAGAGTTAATAAAACAGTTTTGTTCTCGAAGTATTTCTGGTATTGATCTTTACTTTCAATCCTTAAGGAATCCTCAAAGTAGCCAAGATGCCTGAAGGAAAAAATAACAGGAAAGTCATCGAAAGCCAGGCTAAACTCTCCCATATCATTACTAATATCTCCCTTCCCGGATTTTGCTTCCAAAATGGTTACCCCTGCCAAGGGAGACTTCAATTTTTCATCAATAATAAGCCCTGAAAGCTTGTTTTGAGAATATGCCCCAATTGCAGCAAAAAGCACTAATAGAAGCACCAGAATTCTGTATCGCAATTGATTATTAATATGTTGGGAATTCATCAGCATTATTAATTTCATGTGCATTAGTACCAATACTAAACCCAGATCTTCGGAGGGATTCTCAAGAAGATCATTTCTTTTAGATCACAGCTGATATCGATATAGCCTGGAATAGTAAGGATACTTCTTTTCAGGATAAAGAAAGTAAACTGCATTATTACTGACGGTTATACTTTTCATTCAGGGGAAGTCAGGAAGAGGGATTTTTTCCAGCGTTCCCGAATATGTATTCATCTCACAAAGCATCCAGCCGGTATTTTCTCTTTCAAGGCAGAAAACCTTATCTGTACCCGGATCATACAAAAAATCAAAATCTATATAATCAATTCCTTTCATGAATGTGAAGTTCTTATGAAAGGAAACGGATATTGAATTCACAAAGGCCCCTGAAGTATCATAAACAAGTAATGAATCCTGATACAGATTAAGCACATAAAGCTTATCCCGGGCACCAACTAACGGGGCAAATATTCGCCTGTAAACTAGTGTGTTAGCCTTCTCCTTTCGTTCCATCATTTTAAGCCACATTTTTAACCCTCCTGTACCACTGGAGTTCATCAGGCCTGTTATAACTCTGGCGCAGCGTCCGTAAACATATTCATCTTCTTGCAAAATCTCACCTGTTGTGTCACGAATGCAAGTCAGGAATTTAGGGATTGAATCACTCAAGGAATAATAATATGTATGTAGTCCTTCCTGGCGGGGGAGATAGTTTTGGTAAATAAGTTTGCCGGCATAATATCCTTTGATCGGGTAAAATATCCTCCGGAATTCATTCCTGGACATTCCGGCAAATAAGCCGATGGTATCAGGCGTTCCATAAAGTTGAAAAACGGAATCCTCAAAAAACAGGTGGATGTTTCCAAAAACATCCTTGTAAAGCTTTTCCGGTTTTTTTACAGGAATAGAATGCAGTGTATCACCAAAAAGATTTGCGATCCATAATCGACCATATTTTGGTCGATTGTTGATGTATCCCAGCATCCAAAGGTGAGTAGAATCAATAGCGAAATCCTGCAAAGAAAAATCATCTTTTTCAGTCAATATTCTCATTCTCTCAGCACTGATTTGCACTTCCTCCAGCTTGCTAATCATTCTTTGGATTCTGATAACAAGCATCCCGTCAGGCCATTGCTCTATCCTTATATCCGATTGCCCATAAGATACATGAGTAATTCTTAGGGTGACAGGCATATTGTTCACCATAATGGAGAATAGCCCGACAGAATCAGATGCGACTCCAATGCCGTTAGATAATAGAATATAAGCATCAGGAACCGGTCTGCCAGATTCTTCATCAATAATAACCCCGGTAAGCTTGTTTTGGGAATACCCTCCAAGTCCGATCAGTAGTGTTAATACCAACACCAGAACTCTGTTTTGCATGATATTAGTTATAAGTTGGAGGGACAGCTAAAGGTAATGAATCAAATATATATTGCAAAAATGATTTCATACGTTTATACAAGAGAGGATTGTTGAATGGATAATTATGATTTACTCAGAATATTGAGTGATTTTACTCAGTGCATTGAGTAAAATATTTAGGATGTTTGAAAGATCAGAATTACAATCACTTATAAAAAGAATTATTGAGCCACGTAAGTTCATTCAGGTAGTAATGGGGCCACGTCAAGTAGGTAAAACAACCATGGTGGGCCAGCTTTTCTAATGTCCTGATAGCAAGCACTCTTTCAGTTCATCGCTCGATATAAAAATTAGTCTGGATAGTGATTCCCAATGGCTTTCTTTCTCGTTTGTTATAACAAACACTATGAAAAAATAACAAGCCAGCAATTATGCTTCATTTACTTTCGTAACTGATCGTCTGGTTGAATTGCACTCAATCTATTTTCACACCCGATAATCTCTCCGTTTTCAATTTTAAAGGCTTCGATCCCTTCAGCCGAGGTATGATGACATGAATATGAGGCTTTATTTTTACTCAGATAGAGATCCTTGCCATTTTTCAAAAGCTCGTATGCGAAATTATTTCTATCCTGACGGTTTTGGACTATCAGATAGAACTTTTTACCAACTTTTTCAATCTGGACAATATCAATTTCGAAAATCCTGTTAAAATACATGTCATTAGCTACCATGAATTTATAGATAGCAACTTTGCTAACATTTAATTTTGCAGGCTTGTCTGTCGTGCCGATTTTGATTTCAGCCATTTTGTTATAGACAGGTAATAAAAAGTTTATGGGATTAATAGCCTTACCATCCTTTCTTAATTCAAAATGCAAATGGGGAGATACAGCTAAACCTGTTTGTCCAACTGTCCCAATTATCTGATGTCTCTTAATCTTGTCACCTTTGCTAACCAGGCACTCATCAAGGTGAGCATAAAAGGTCTCCCAATCATTGTTATGCTCAATAGATACGTAGGTTCCATATCCAGATCTACTTCTATTGATTTTAATCTCTTTGACAATTCCCTCGTCGCTGGACTCCACATTTGTCCCTTTTAAGGCGATAAAATCAATTCCGGTATGGGGGCGTCTGATCTTCAAAATCGGGTGAATTCGTGATTTACTATAGTATGATGCTATTCTAATGATTTCTTCATCCTTAATTGGAAAAATAAAGCCGTTATGCTTCTTCTTGGCTTCAAACTTTGTAATCATACCATCAGGAAAGTTTGCTTTAATATTTTCACGAATATGTCCAATAGCAAGATGTAGATCTTGAGCAATTATTTTTTGATTTCCCGGATCAGATAAATATTTAGTTTCATCAGTACTGCTTAAACTTCCCCAATTAACCATAAACCCAGGACATTCAGCCTTACTTAGTATTTGATCAGGTGCCTGTTGCGGCGGTCTACAAGCAGGATTCCCTTTGTAAAGATATTGTTCATTAAACCATTTTACCAGATCAGTTGATTGATCGCTGTAAGCGTTTAATGGAGAGTAACTTGTATAATATCCACCTAAAACACTGTAATTGGATAAGCTATTGATTTGGAGAGCAATAATCATGTCTGCATCTGGATTTTCTGCCATCCTAATGCGGTCATCCTGACTAACAAATTCATCACTTTCTCTTGTCAAAATGATTTTAAGGTCTTTAGGTGCTGTTTTCTGCAAATATTTTGCAATCCCCAAGAGAATATCTTTCTCAGATATTCCCAGACTATCATTCACTGAACCAAGATCATCCCCACCATGGGCAGGATCAATTAAAACAACAAAATCATTCTTCCCCTCACCAATTCCTGAAGGGAATTCTATAGGATCATTTATGTAGGAGAAAGCCATTAATGCCAATGCAAGCAATGGTATGACAAGTAAATAATTCCAGACAGACCGCCTATTGTCATTTTTCGTAGCCATGATCATTCTCTTTTTTAAAGTAGATCCCCTGAAATAGCTAGCCAATTTTTGATATCGATTTATGAAAATTTCATTTTGTAAGGATTTGGCATAGATTGGAAGCTGAACTCCGGAGTCCAATACAGCAGCATCAGCCAGGAATTCATGGCATTCTTTGAGGGCTTTTTTGTACAATACGATAAAGGGATTAAACCATAGGAATACCTGAATAATCTCAGCCAGAATAAGGTCAACTGAGTGAGCTTGCCGGGAATGGGCCAGTTCATGAGCCAGAATTAAATCTTTATCAGGAGATACAAGTTGTTTATCATTTAGAAAAATCCATCTGAAAAATGAAAAAGCGGGAATATCAGAACCTGAGATTATCCTTCCTGATGGCACTTTATGCGACTTATTTTTATGTCGCAGTACTATAATACGTCCAAGTACCCATAGATTTCTCAGTAGTACAAGGGCTGCTCCTACCCAATATAAGACCCACCAGGGGAAAGGCTTTGCGGAATCCACGACAGATCCATATTCCATTTCAGCTGATACATTTCCCGGGGATAGTATAGGTTCAGGAGATATCGACTCCGGAGTTAAAACAGACGCGACCTGAGGGAGGGTGGTTCCTATTTGAATACCAAATGGGATATTGATTAAAGGAATAATCCATGATAGAACGAGTCCGGAAAGGAGATATGATCTGTTTAGATGAAACCTGGTTTGATTGCGAAAAGCTAAATGATAAAGCAATAAAAAGACTATGCTTAAAACACTTACCTGAAATAGATAATTGATAAATGAATACATTATTTCCCGGGTTTGCGATTCTTGATTTGATCCTTAACAATTCTCTCGATTTCTTCTAATTCCTCCAGACTGAATTTTTCATCATCAGTATAGAATGATGCAAATTTTGAAAAGGAACCCTGGAAGTAATTCCGTAATACTCCACGAAATTGTCCTTTTAGATACTCTTCTCTGCTAACAAGAGGAAAATACTGCCTGTTACTTCCGTACTTTTTAAATCCGATGAACTCTTTCTCGATGAGTATCCGAACCATGGTTGAAACTGTGGTGTAGGCTGGTTTTGGCTCATCGAATGAATCAACCAACTCCCTGAGAAATGCTGCATCCATATCCCAAAGTTGCTGCATTACTTGTTCTTCTGCTTTCGTAAGTGCTTTCATACATCAAATGTATTACTAAAAGTTTAATAATACAACTTAACCTTTAATAACTCTTCAATTATATTAGTTGGTCAATGAATTCAACACTTCCAACCGGTAGGATTCTGCAATTAATGGAACACTGAATCAAATTCTATATCCGATTGAAATCTGAAAAGTAATACTCTCAGAATCAACTCCTTATAAAAACGATATTTTCATAAGATATATTATTCAGATTTCATGTTTTATTTCGCAAATTGCTTTAGTAGTAATTGTTTAAAATAGGAAAGAAGTTGATGTATATATCCTGCTGCTGTCAATTTTAGTAAATCTTCGAGAAAAACACTGATTTTCGGGAGTGGTCCATGGAGAAATGCGAAGTTTTCTCAATTTATTTTCGTTTATCATAGATTTTCACGAGATTAAGTAACCGTATTAACGAGTGTGGGAATTTGATTCAGCGCCGGTCTTAGTCGTTGATATAGAACACTATAAGCTTGCTGACCTTATTTGCAATAATTGCATACA
>JAUVKA010000101.1 GCA_030592205.1 Bacteroidota bacterium
ACCTGTATGTGGATAATCATCTAATTCTGGATTCTGAGAGCGAACCACACAGGCAATAGCTCCTAAACGACTGGCAAGAGCCGGACCGCTGCTGCGTTGGTTGACTGCTCCACCGTAGGCGCCAAAAGTATGGATCTGTTTTGGATCCATTGGACGGTTAAAAAATACAATTTGTCCCTTTACCAGGTCCTTTTTCTGTTCCAGCTCCTCAAAATTGAAGACCTCAATTACCTCCCCTACTATCCCATCTTCACCAGTTCCGATCGAGAGCCCCAAAGCACCTACCGGAACATCGGTAGTTCCATAAACAGATGAAACGATTCTTCCTTGTTCAGACTCTCCCCGTTTCCAGTTTTTTACCATAATTTCCTGCTTCCAAACCTTATCCAGCCCCATTTTGAGCATGGTCTGATAGGTAAACTCAACAGCAGCAGCCGCCTCAGGTGTACCGCAAATCCTACCGGCCGTATTCTTGCAAAGCCATTCCAGGTTCTCATAAGCCTCCCAACTCGAGAGGGCTTCTTCATATAAGCTACGGATTACATCAGCATCGGTTTTTTCCTGTGCCGAGATAAAGCTCGTTGAAAGCAGCAGGCTAAGGATTATCAGGTATTTCATTTAAATCAATATTTGAGAGATCAATATTGCCAAATAAAATAGATTGTTGCAAGAATTTGGAGATTTTTCCCTTTGTGAACCGTAGTGCAGTCCTTTGAGGACTCAGTGGTTTAATCTTTTACCACAAAGAAACACCAAGGATTGCACAAAGGGACACAAAAATCTTTTTTACTTAAATACCTTTTTTTGGCTAATTGGCTAATCGACCAATTGGCACATTAATACAAATTCCCTAACTCCCTAATTCCCCATTTCCCTCTATCGATGTTTCTTTATCACAATCCCATCTCCACCACCAAACTTATTAAGCCTGTATTTGAAGGACAGCATGAAATAACGACCGATAATATTTGATTGGGTTTCACGCAGATAGTTCAGCTCACTGATCCTTGAAATTCCTCGATTCTTGTCGAGCAAGTCGGCTCCCTGAATACTAAATGAAGCCCTGTTATTTTTCATAAAGAAATAACTTGCCTCAGCAGCAATCAATGGAACTGATATCGATTCTCCAAAACTCTGGTCGTTATAATTAGTCACATCTGCAGATACCATGAAATTCCATTTATCACTTGGATTATACTGTATCTCAGTAAAATATGTAAAGTTCGTATACCTGTTATTGAGAGATTCCTGTAAAGAATATTTAGCATCTGTTAAGCTAATAGATCCTCCGGCCACTACATCCCATTTCTTTTTGGTGCGATTATCCACACTCATGGAGAAACTATGACTCATATTAGTATTAATATTCTCCACATCATTTACCAGGTTGATCCCTCTGTTCCAGCTTTCACGTAAACCAGCTTTAAAATTAATGCCAATCGGCCTTATGGGAGTTGAGAAATTCATATTTCCACTTACCTTGAAATCATTTTCTACATTAACCAGATTCAGGGTTTGTCCCAGGTTGTCATGAATAGTTCTTGACCAATTGATTTTATCAGTAGTATAAGTAGCATTTATGCCTGTGAACAAGGAGGTGAACGAAAATTGATCAAAAATCACCCAATGTAAATTCAGTCTTCGCTGATACTCAGGTTTCAAGTTCCGGTTTCCATAAGAGACAGATAAAGAATTAGTAGTGTTGGCAACCGGTAGCAACTGATTCACTGTAGGTTGAGCAATATTGGACATGAAACTCAAGTTTAATCGATGTCCACTTTTGTACTCATAATCCAAGTTAAATCCAGGTAGGAAGACAAATCGCGAATTTTCTACCCCCTCATCTTCCCAGAGAAAATTTTCCGTTCTGTACATTTCCGACTTCAAAAACAGATTGATCTGAACCTTTTCTGTACTCCGCTTAAGAGTAAGTCCAGGTTTTAAACGATCATACTTCCTGCTAAAAGTTGGACTTAATAAAGAATCAATGATAGCATCACTTGGGGTGAAGAAACCTTGAGTTCTAACCAGAGTTTCATCTGTTGAGCTATAAGATATCTCAGGAATAGCAAAAAACCTTTTACCTAAACGTTGAGTTAATGATGTATTTACTGAGTAACTCAGATTATCAATTTGATTTTCCTGATATAAACTTTCCAGAGTTTCCAAATTAGTGGCAGCAAAAAAGGTATTATTCTGCCACTGCTGGTCGGTCAGATTTTTACTCAAACTTCCATTAGCCCCTATTTTCGCAACCGTTCTGTTTCCCGGAAATTTCTTTAGCCACGAAGCCTTGGCTGATCCGCTGATCCGATCTGAACCCTGATTGGAATTATTATCCAACCAGTTAACCAGCTGATTATTCTGATAGCTGTCGGTATAGCTTTGTCCCCAGGAATTTGAGAAATTGAATGAAGCACCGCCATCCACGAAAATATTCTGGCTGGAATCGATTCTGTAGCGTACTCCAAAATTCAGACTGTGAGCAGTGTCTCTTTTCGTATTGTCCACATCCTGTTGTTGAACATAACTCGCATCAGAAGTGAAGTTTTGTGTATTAGTATTTTGAATTAAACTTTTCTTGGTCCCATTAGCCAGATATGAGATGAAGAAGCGTCTGTCTTTTGTTGGAGAAAAGGAAAAATTCAGGCCGCCTGCTCCAGAAGTGGTTAACCCGTTAACCTGCTGCCCGAAATTAATTGGAAGACTGTTATCACCTCCAAGCATAATTTGTGAAGATCCCCCACTCATCATCGACATCATGCCCCCGTTAAAATCCATATAATCCTGAAAAGAGAATCCGAACTGATTGATATTGTTCTGCATGGCTAATCCTGCCATCTGCATTTTATCAGTAAATCGATATAGTTTTACATTCCCCTGATAATGATTATCAGTACCATATCCAGCCATCACATGACCAAATACCCCATCCTTCTTATCTGGATCCAGAACCAGGTTAAGAGCCTTTTCCCTTGATCCATCATCTATCCCTGTAAATTCTGATTCGTCGGATTTTTTATCATAGACCTGTACTTTATCAATCGCATCAGCAGGGAGGTTCTTTGTTGCAACCTTGGGATCATTACCAAAAAACTCTTTCCCATCAACATAAACCTTACGTACATCCTCTCCCATGGCCTTTATGTTGCCAGCCCTGTCGACTTCCACTCCGGGGAGTTTTTTCAATAGATCCTCAACCACCGCATCGGGTTTGGTTTTGAAAGCTTTTGCATTAAACTCGATAGTGTCCTTCTTAATTTGCATAGGAACATGCTCACCAATCACCTCAACTCCATCCATGTTCAAGGGCTTCGGCTTCATACTCATGATACCCCAGTAGCCGCTATTTTCATAAGGACAGGTGATTTCGCGCCATTCGGTTTCAAAACCCAGAAATGCAAACTGCATCAGGTAAGTACCGGCCTTGATATTTTTAACTTCCCAATGACCCTTAGCTGTGGAAATGGCAAAATACATCATTGTAGAATCAGAGGGCTTGAGCAATACCACCGTAGCGGCAGGCATTGACTGACCATTCTCATCTGCCACCTCTCCGGAAAGATTGGAGATTTGTCCAAAACCGGACAATACAATACTACTCAATATAATAGTTAGGAATAATCGCATCAGTATAATCTCCTTCTATTTATGGACGTGGATCATGATGGAGGTTCCACTCCCCCCGTGCTCGCCACCCATTTCTTCTATTTTCTCAGCAACAATCTTATCAAATTTCTCCTGAGTCACTTTTTTCCCTTTCTTGGGTTTTACCAAAAGTTTTTTATCTATTTCACCCAAATCAACCGACAAGGCAGTAAGAGTATGATCTCCATCCATCAATTCCACCTGAAGGACTAAGCCGGGCAAACCAATGAAGTTAGAAGGTCCGGTAGCTACAGGAATAGAAGGAGTAAACCAGGCTATTGTTTTTTCACCTTCCTCATTTTCCTGAACAGCCTGCATACAAGGATAATCCAAAATAACTTTTTGTTCACCGGTCATTTTCCATTCACCTTGTTTTATTTCACTTTCAATCAGAAATACCCGGGTCATGAACTCTCGTTTTTCAACGGTTTTTGATTTTCCCATATCAAAAAAACAGTTTGTTTTCGGGTTCCATCATCTTCATCATAATCATTCCTCCGCCGCCTTCCATGGCAACATCCTCAACACTTTTATCTTCTTTGATATTTTGATATAAGGAAAAACCCTCTGTAAAAAGTAGTTCCTTTTTACTTCTTCTCTCCTTGGGAAGCTGATCAGCAAATTGAGCGCCCATTCCTTCAAGCTTAATATCAAGCTTCATAACATCTTCATAAACTACTTTTCCTTCTTTTGAGGAAGTATCGCTGCTTTGGGCAAATAATCCCATGCTCAGAGAGATTACGATTGTGGTCAAAACTATCTTCTTCATTTTACTTAGATTTTTGCATCAAATGTATGCCTGTAAAATCATACTGATGGTTAACAAGCCCAAAATTAAGGTTAATTAAGGTTAAAAGAGCCCTGTAATACAATAACACACTATTATATTTGCCTGCGAATAAGATGAAAAAGTCAAAAAGAAACAGATGGATACCAATATTGATGAGCTTGAGTCAGGTTTTACTAACCGGCTTTGTGGTATATTGGTTAATCGGACAGTATAAGAGTGAAAAGGAAAATCTATATAAAGAATTACACTATGAATTCATGGAGGCCCAAAATCAGGCAATGGATTCAAGTCTTCATGTGATGCTTCAGCCTCTGTTAATAGACAGCCTGGGCCAGATTGACAGCTTTTCCCATGCTGGTTGGATATCATCTTCCACTGCTATTTTTGATACTCTGCATGTGGCCTCCAAATATACTCCGGATGGACAGATTGGTGATCAAATAATTCAGTTAGATATTAGGGGGACCGAGCATTCTTCTGCTTCAAAATCTACCTCCTATCAGATAACTACAATCCCACACCAGGAAGCTGTTTTGCGTGGCGTAAAAATGATTATACAGATGTCGGATGACTCAATAGCTGTGGAAGGGGATAACAGTTTCTCTTCACTTGAGGTAGATTCCATACTATTACTGGATTTTGTTTCTAAGCGACTCAAAAACATTGATCATTCCGATTTTAATATACTCTGGTACCAAGATAGTTTCAGGTTTCATTCGAATGACTCCAGAAAAAGAATCAGATTTCATTCAGCTTTGTCAAAGCCTGCAATGATTTATGAGATTACCAATTTTGAGCCCTTTCTATTCAAACTCATTATTCCCCAAATACTTTTTGGACTATTGCTGCTCCTTCTTACCGGATCGGCTTTTATTTTCACATATAGAAGTCTTAGAAAGCAGCTCCTTCTGAATACCTTGAGAAATGAGTTTATCAGTAATGTTTCTCACGAGTTAAAAACCCCGGTTTCAACTGTAAAAGTAGCCCTGGAATCCCTTCAGAGTTATGATCAGAAGAAAGATCCTAAGGTAAGTGAAGAGTATCTGAGGATGGCCTCTATGGAAATGGACAGGTTGGATCTTTTGATCCAAAAAATATTGAACCAATCACTGTTGGAAAGCAATAAACTTCTAATACATAAGCAAAATAATGATCTTGTTCAGCTGAGCAAAAATGTGGTACAGTCGCTTATGCCAAGGATTAATGATTTGAATGGCACTATCAAGCTGAGTACTGATATTGAAGAGCTTACGGTTAATACTGATGAGTTATATATTCAGGGTGTATTGATTAATCTTCTTGATAATGCAATAAAATACGGAGGCAACCCACCTGAGATCAATATAAATATTTCAAAGGAAAAAGGCAGATGCAGGCTATCAGTCAGGGACAATGGCCAAGGCATCCTAAAGGAATATCACAAGAAGGTTTTTGATCGCTTTTTCAGGGTTCCAACCGGCGACAGGCACAATGTTAAAGGTTATGGGCTTGGCTTGAGTTTTGCTGCTGAGGTAATGAAGCAGCATGATGGATCAATTGAAATTGAAAACAATCCGGCAGGTGGTTGTATTTTTACAATAATAATCCCGCAAAGCGATGAAGCGTAAAGTCTATTATATCGAAGATGAGCAGTTTCTGGGCAAGATTGTATTCGAAACCCTGGAAAAACAGGGCTTTGAAGTCAGGTGGGAAACTAATGGAGCCAGAGTACTGAATGGATTCAAGACTTTTTCTCCTGATATCATTGTTCTGGATATTATGCTTCCGAACCTTGATGGATATACCTTATGCAGACAGATACGTGCTTTGTATCCAAAAATCCCGATTATCTTTCTTACAGCTAAGGTTGAAACCAAGGATCTGGTAAAAGGCTTCGAAGCAGGCGGTACTGATTACATGCGGAAACCATTCAGTATTGAAGAACTGATTGTACGTATTAAGAATCAGATGGAAATCGTAACAGGAATTAAATCCCCATCAATTCCTCAATCTGAGGAAATTAAGCTTGGGCCCTATACATATAAACCGGGCAGATATGAGCTGCAAGCTCCATCAGGGAAAATTAATCTCTCACAAAGGGATATGGAAATCATGCAGATCCTTGTTGCAAATCGAAACCAGATCAGCAATAGAAAAGATATCCTGATATCGGTTTGGGGTGATGATTCCTTCTTTAACTCCCGTAATCTCGATGTCTATATCCGCAAACTCAGGGGCTATTTTTCCGAAGACCCAAAAATCCAGATTCAGACACTGAAGGGGAAAGGCTACCTGTTTTTGGTTCGATGAACCCAAAAAATAGATAAAAAGACACCTCGTCCTTACAACTTGAGATCCCCGCCTGCGCGGGGATGACTTTCCTGTTGGAGTATAGCCAACAGCTTCAGATTGGTTGTCATCCCCGCGCAGGCGGGGACCTCATAGCACAACAGAGGTGAAACTTAAAGAATCCTCTTGCCCTACTTCTTAATGACGCGCCGCGTCATTTTAGCTCCCTCATCATCCGTCAGCACAAGCAAATAAAATCCATCTGTAAGGCTGCTAATATCAATTTCCTGTTTATACATTCCGGCATCCGGATATTTTTTGGTTTCCACATCATCTATCATGAGTCTTCCGGAAATATCAAATATCCGGTAATCAAGGGATTTCTCCCTGCTGATAATTACCTCCACATTAATAATATCTGTAGCTGGATTAGGATATACATTGATGTTATCCAGTCCGGGTAATCCCTCACAGAAGCTGGGAAAATATTCACATGGCACAGTTTCCAGAGTCTTAGTTTTTTGATCTTCGTCACCTGAAAGAATGCCGGTGATAATCATTTCTTTAAGTCGCTCCTTTGTGAACACTTGAAGCTTGGGTGCAACATTTACATTATACTCCTTGGCCATGGGAATGCCGATGCTATCGGGCAGGCAGTTGAAAAATTCTTCAGTTGGATAGAACCAGAAAATAGTTTTATGGACGACCGCAGGTAAAGAATCATCTATAAATCGCACAGGAACTGAAATATCGTGCATATTGGTAAAAAAGTCAACCGTATCTGTTACTTCAGGATAAAACATTGCGGCTATTGCAACAGAATACTCACCATTTATTAGTGTTGTTCCCAGCATTGGTGTATTATAGTTCTGGTCAAACCTCATCTCTTGAGGGACAGCATTTGCAGAAGCTTTGAAATTACTTCCCTCAATAGATAATCCCATAGTAACATAACTATTCTCAAATTGAAATCTATATTCAACATTGTTGATGGAAACCTTTAGTCCCAAGGATTCCATCGAATTTCTGCTGAGTATTATCGGGTTAACTCTTTTTTGGTTTATCCCAGGTAGTTCATAATCCACAAGATTTTTTGTTTCATTACCCGGAATTTTTCTTAACCTTTTAACCAGCAATATTCTTGCCCTGGCCTTTTCAACTTTATCAGTAGGTAATTGACTAAAAAATTCATCCGTTACATGAAACCAGATTATTCTGTCACTTGTAAAATCATCAACAAACCATCTGCCTGGGAAATAAACTGGCACCGATAAATCATCATAATAATCTTTACCATACCTAGAACCAGACTCTACTCTGGGGCTGTAATTCTGAAGCTGCTCACCAGCTATACCAGTAATACTTGCTGGATAAAAGGAAAACTCAGTAATATCCTTTTTTTGATTAATAGCTTGCTTGCCTACCCCAAAAATGCTTGACCACCCTTCAACTTTACTTTCCGGATCCCTATCCGAATAAAAATTCAAATAGCCCCCATCATGTTTATTGCAATAGAAAAAACCATCATCATTAAACAAGAATCCAAGACGGGTTAACTCTTCTTGGGTTAGATATAGAACTTCACCAATAATTAAGGTGTCACTATTCAATTTTTCAACAGTGTCATGTACTTTCTGAGTATTTGGTGAAATAAACAGAATCCCTAAGCCCAAGCTCTCCTTATCACCTATTTTCTTTTTGTTGATTTTGGCCTCGGCAGGTTTTTCACGTTCAGATAATTCAGGAGTTGCAAAAAAGCTCTCTGGAATATGCTGTTCTTGAAAATTCGTGTTTGCTTTTTCCGGGTTTCCGGAAAAAATCGTAAGTAAAGCTGTTACTATTGCTAATGTTGAAATCATGATAATCAGGTTTTGAGGATTAAACAATCCCCGGCCTGTTTTCCCGAGTTTGATTTTCTTCACTGAAACCTGTTTTCCAGATTTTACCAGATTATTAATTTGATTTTGCTCCACAATCGGTTTTTCCGATCGTGCCTGGTCAAATAACTGATTGAGGCGGTCTTTTTCTTTCATCTCCTGCCCTCCGCATTTTTGGTTTTCAAGTCAGAATTTTCCGTATCACTGAGGATTTCCTTCAGTTTCTCTCGGGCTCTTTTGAGCCGGGTCTTGACTCCCGACAAACTGCCTCCCTGGATTTTTTCAATCTCTTTTAGTGAAAACCCTGATAATTCAAAAAGAATAATGGCTTCACGCTGCTTAAAAGGCAATTGGCCGAGTGCCGTATAGAGAACCTCAATATCAGGATGTAAGTCAGGGGAAGGTTCAGTATCTGGAAGAAGATGTACATCCTCCTCATTGTACCTTCCTTTAAACTTGCTTCTCCGATACACATGCAGCATCAATCGACGGGCAATACCAAATAACCAGGCTTTAAACGACTCTTTTTTGCGGAGCTTTTCAAAATTCTCCAGAGCCACCAAAACTGCATCACCCACAAGATCCCTGGCATCTTCACGACTACCGGTCAGTCCGTGGCAATACCTTATGAAAGCTTCATGACAAGGCCGGTACAAAGCCATAAACGCTTCCTGATTTTCTTTTTCCCGGGATGGAATCATGTGTGATCGAACGCTAAATGTTGGTCTCTGGTTTATAGTTCCCTAAAACACCGAAAAGTTGCATTTGAAGACTCAGTTATTCCGTTCTTCATATATTCGGTTAATTTATAATTGATAATTTACAATTAATAATTTTTTTCTTCTTCTATCTTTGCCCCATGATTTACGGAATTGGAACTGACATCATTGAGGTTGATCGCATCCGGAAGTTTATTGCTAAAGGCGATGCTTTTAAGGAGAGGGTTTTTACCCCTGATGAAATGAAGTACAGTGATTCACACCGTGATCCTGCACCGTTCTATGCGGCAAGGTTTTCTGCTAAGGAAGCCTTTGTAAAAGCACTTGGAACAGGATTTACAGGTGGAATAGGTTTCAACCAGATAGAAGTATATCATGTTGAGCTCGGAAAGCCAGAAATCAGGCTTACAGGAAAAGCGAAAGAAGTAGCTGAAGAAAAAGGTATCACGAAAATTTTTATTTCAATCTCTCACGTAAAAGACTGGGCCAACGCTGTTGCTGTTTTGGAAACAGAATAACGACCCAACAGAACCACCATCAATCCCGAGGTACTTGCCTTCTGCCCTAAGTTTACCCACATTTGCTGTGTCCGCACTTAGTGCAGATCAGGCAACCTTCCTGATAAATGAGATCGGAGGAATCACATTCTTCGCAAACTTCACCCTTCTGAGCCTTAGTACCGTCTGGGATAAATTTCTTAAGAGCCCTGGCTACACCCGCTTTCCACGAATTGATATTTTCACTATCAAGTTTCAGGGATGAGATCAGGCTGACAACATATGGGATGGGCATACCATGCCGTAACACACCGGATATTAATCTGGCATAATTCCAGAATTCGGTATCGAACATATAGGATAAACCCCCAACTGTACATGGATTTCCGTATTTATCGGTATACTGAAAATCGTATCTTGATACCCCGTCGTCTTTCTTAATTTTCAGGATCAAGCCTTTCTTAATTGATAAAGGAACCAGGAGAACATCAACCTCAACTTTCCCAGTAAAAATTTCATACGGTCTTCCTTCCAACATCCCAACAAAAG
>JAUVKA010000146.1 GCA_030592205.1 Bacteroidota bacterium
AAAGTATTATTTACGAATCGTACCTTCCGATCCGGAAACTTACAGGAACCTAAAGTAGATCAAATACATACCCTCATAGAGATAAAGAAATTCCGGCCCGGCGCAACAATGCCGGAAGAATAGGTTCTGTACCTTACGTTAAGAATATTCCCAATACCGGTATTAATCTGAAGAAATTGCCTTAGCTGGTATGCCAGATTCAGGTTAATTGTATACCAGGAAGGAGAATACGGATTCCCATTCTCATCTGAAGCATACATGTAGGTTTTATCAATCTCGGATGGAGCCATCTTTTCAAATGGTTTTTCTCCATTATACCTGACAAATAAATCAGCCTTGATCTTGTTGGCCTGATAAATAAGATGTGTTGCTCCAAAAAGTGGGGCAGCATGTCGGAGAGGAATACCATCTTCCTCCTCTCCAAAAGTATAATTAAGACTTGATTTTATAAGGAAACCTGCTATCAGATTCCAATTAAATGATCCTGATATTCCCCAAATTCTGGCACTTTCAGCATTCACCAGAGCCTCAACCCTACTCATTTCTCCCTCATAAATTATTGAATCCATGCCATTAAACTGGAAATCCCGACGAACCATTGCATCGTTCAACCAGGTATAAAAACCTGTGACTTCAACGCGGAGCTTGTGGTTGACATTTTTTATCAGACCAAGATCAACATTATAAGCATATTCCGGTTGCAGTTCTTCATTTGGTACAATAACGATACCTGGCTCAGAATCAAACACTTTACCAACATCATCCAAGTTTGGAGCTCTAAATCCTGTAGACAGATTTAGGTTCATCTGCATAGATTCGACAGGGTGATAAACCACACCAATACTACCGTTTAAAGCGGTATTCGTCAGGTCGATCCTGTTAAAAGGAAAATCAAAGAAGGTCGTGTCCACAAAAGTAGAATGCAGGCTTACCAGATTAGCCCTTATCCCTGTAATGAGGTTAAATCGCTCCGATAGCTGTTTTTTAAATCCTCCATACAAACCGGTGCTCATATAATCAGTGCCACCATCCGGATACCGGCTCGATTCGGGCTGTAATTGATCACTATTAACATTCCTGGAAATTCCCTGGGAAAAGACCTTGTTCGACACCCACTCAAGACCATAGAACAACTCGTAATTCTGTTTTAAATGTTTGTCAGCATCAATATTGAAACTACCGATATCAAGGTACTCGTAGCGTTCCGATATCCATTCATCAAATAATCTTCGATCGTGGCGGCTCTCAGTGATGGTCTGATAAGCCAAAGTCAAGCGTAGTTTATCATAAAAGATAGTGGAATCACTCAGTTCAGCTCCAAGTCGGTGCATAGCCCAAATGGATGGACCATAATACCATTCAGCATATTTTGGTAAATTATCCTTGTATTGTATCAAGCGGTCGTAACGAGGAATATCACTCGATCTGGAATAGTGGAAAGCATAAGTAACATTAAGGTTTTTGCTTGGTCTGAAACGAAATTTCTGCATCAGGTTAAGCTGGCTATAGCCAGTAAATAACTGTTTATCAGGATTTGGGTTTTCATTAACTGAATCCACACCTTCTATCGAACTAACAAAGTGATTATTTTGGTAATCTTCATGCCCTGAACCTCCCATAAGCTGATCACTAAAATCAGAAAAACTTACGCTGGAAAGCAGCCCCCATTTTTTTGTCCCATAACTAAAATCAAAATGACCGGATTTCTCCAGGTTTGCAGAGCTGAAACGGCTTGCAGCATTAAAGCGGACATATGGATCTTTATCAGTTGACAGTTTTACAACCCGGGTATGAAAATCCATGACACCTCCAAGGGCATCACTACCATAGATGATAGAGCCCGGACCAAAGATTATCTCAGAATTCTCCATCAGATTGGGGTCCAGACTAATAATATTTTGCAGGTTCCCGGAGCGATATATAGCATTATTCATCCTTACTCCATCGATTACCAGAAGGAGCCTGTTTGCTGAAAAACCCCTGATCATCGGACTCCCTCCTCCAAGCTGACTTTTCTGGACAAAAACCTGATCGCTAAGAGCCACCAGTTCAGCTGAAGTTTGAGGATTATAAAAACCTATTTCCTTAATAGTGATCGACTCAATCTTGTTTGGTATCTCGGTCCTGTCCTGCTCCCATCGATTCATTGAAACCACCACTTCATTTACTTTCACCAGATTTTCTTCCAGTTTAACTACCCAGCCGGCCTTCTCTATTTGGCGAAGAGTCATGCCTTTACTCTTATAGGATCGATGTTGAAAAATTATTATGTCAGTACTGGAAAAGCCTTGCAGATCAGCCTTTCCATTCTCATCCGACAGAGCCGACTTCTCAGTACCACAATAAATAAAAACGTCCTCAATCGGCTGGAGATCTGTTAGATCAATAAGCTTAACTTCCTGAGCATAAGTCGTAATGATCCCAACAAGGAATATAACAAGACAAGCGGTAATTCTTTTCATTAATTCTAAAATAATCTATTTACCAACATCGTGAAGTGCAAATTCTATGCCCAACAACTCAACTTTTTAGTTATTTATCTTAAAAAACATTAAAAAAGAGACGCATGGTCATGCGTCTCCCATCATGATGCGTCTCCACAATATTATTCAGTAATTCCTAACTGATCGAAAATAAAAGCATATTCCAGGGCTGTCACCCGATATCTTTTAAATCTTCCTGAAGCACCACCATGCCCAGCCTCCATATTCACATGCATGATTAGAATATTATTATCAGTTTTGAGATCCCGAAGTTTTGCAACCCACTTAGCCGGTTCAAAATACTGAACCTGGGAGTCATGCAATCCTGTTGTGACAAGCATCGCAGGATAATCCTGCTCAACTACATTGTCATAAGGTGAATACGAAAGCAAATAATCGTAGTATTCCTTATCAGCCGGATTACCCCATTCATCATACTCGCTGGTTGTCAATGGGATAGAAGCATCTAGCATGGTCGTCACTACATCCACCCACGGTACATTGGCAATAATCCCCTTGTATAAATCGGGCCGCATATTAGCAATTGCTCCCATTAGTAATCCACCTGCACTACCGCCCTTGGCAAATAGAAACTCGGGTTTTGTATAACCCTCATATATAAGGTACTCAGCACAGTCATTGAAATCGGTAAAAGTATTTTTCTTTTTTAGCAGCTTACCATCTTCATACCAGTGCCTTCCCATTTCCTGGCCACCACGAACATGTGCAATCACATAAATAAATCCACGGTCCAACAAACTTATACGAACCGAGCTGAAACCCGGACTCATACTGGATCCGTAGGAACCATATGCATATAGAAGAGTTGGATTTCCACCATCCATTTCAATCCCCTTTTTATAAACCATTGAAATGGGTATTTGAACTCCATCAGCAGCATCAACAAACTTACGCTCGCTGTAATAATCAGCAGGGTTAAATCCACCCACAACCTCATCCATCTTAAGAAGTTCCCTTTGGCGGGAATCCATATCGTAATCATAGGTTGAATTAGGGGTAGTCATTGATGAATAGGAGATTCTGAGGATATTAGTGTCAAATTCCCTGTTCGTCGAGACTCTTGCTGTGAAGGCTTCTTCATCAAAGCTAATATAGTGTTCTTCCTGTCCCTGATGAGGGATAATGCGAATAGCGGGCAACGCATTTTGAGTTTCCTGAACAACAAGAAATTGATTAAACAAGGTGAACCCTCGAAGTAGTACATCCTCACGATGGGGAATTACATCAATCCAATTATTCTTTCCAGTGGCCTCCAGGGAGGTTTTCATCAGTTTGAAATTACTGGCATTCAGGTTAGTCCTGATATAGAAATGATCTTCAAAATGGTCGATACTATATTCCAGATCCTTTTCACGAGTTTGAAATACCATGAAGTCGCCCCGAGGATCATCAGCATTCAGATATCTAAATTCAGTTGACAAGGTACTTCCGCTGCTAATGAATAAAAATTTTCCCGATTTGGATCTGGACACTCGAGTACTAAAGGTTTCATCCTCTTCAAAGAATACAAGCTTGTCACTACCACCAGTTCCCAGCTCATACCTGAATATCTTTTCGGAACGCAGGGTAACAGAATTCTTACGGGTAAAAAAGAAGGTCTTGTTATCATTGGCCCAGGCAACTCCTCCTGTAGTTTCCGGCACTTTATCCGGCAGGATATTCCCTGTTACCAGATCCTTAATATAGATTGTATATTTCCTACGACTGACTGTATCAACGCCATAGGCCAGATAACGGTTATCAGGACTAACAGTTGCACTGCTCACCTGGAAATATGAGTATCCTTTTGCCATCTCATTGACGTTAAGCATTACTTCCTCATCAGCCTCCAGATTACCTTTTTTCCTGCAAATTACAGGATACTCTCCCCCCTCCTCAAAACGAGTATAGTAATAATAACCATTGTCGAGGTATGGAACAGACTCATCGTCCTGTTTAATTCTACCCACGATCTCATTATAAAGATCTTCCTGCATGTCTTTAGTGTCAGCCATAAGCTCATCCAGGTAAGCATTTTCAGCTTCCAGGTATTCAATAACTTCAGGATTCTCTCTCTGATTTAACCAGTAATAATTGTCAACCCGGGTATCCCCGTGCTCAGTCAATTCATAGGGCCGTTTTTCAGGGTGGGGAGGATCGCTATATTGGGATTGCTTTTTTCCAGACTCTGGTTGGCAACTTATCATACTAAATACTATTGCGCTCAGAAGAGCTAAATTTAGAACTCTGCTCATTTTCATAATTATTTATGGTGCAATGCACAAGATTCAATTAAAAGAATCAGTATATCAAGACTTTATCTTTTCAGGAATTTTCACATCAGGATGCTCCTTTGAAAAACTCTTCCAGTAATCGGCAATGGTTGTTTTAACCTCTTTCCTTAAACTGAAAATCCCAATAAGGTTTGGAATGGTCATGAAAGCAATTGTTATTCCGGAGAAAGTCCATATAATTGAAGTATCAGTAAATGAAGCAACAAAAAATCCAATGACATAAATGATTCGGTAATAGACTATCGATTTTGTGCCAAAGAGAAATGTCATAGCCCTTCCACCGTAATAGGACCAGGATATGGCGGTGGAAAAGGCAAACAGCAGCAGCCCGATACTCACTATATATTTACCCCAGTCGCCAAGCCATGATCTTTTAAAAGCTTCGGTTGTAAGAGGTGCACTATGAAGAAGAGAAACTCCATTTATCTCAACATCGGGGTTATCACTGATAATATTACCCTCCTTCACATTTATCATACCTGTAAATGCTTCGCCTTCGATAGAAAAAACAATATCCTCAGCAAAGGATCTGGCATGCAGGATAGTAATATGGTTCTGAAATTTCCCGTTTAAAATTTCCAATTTGCCAGTAAAGAACCCAACTGAATCCCGCTTGTTAAGTGCAGCAGAAAGAAGCTCAATATCTTTTTCACTATCCTCGCTATATTGCTGGTCGAGCACCTGAATATCTGCCATTTGGAAGGTATTCGGAAATTTCTCCGTCCAAACTCCGGATGACAGGATAACCAGTCCGGTAAGCGTACAGATAATGATAGTATCAATAAATGGTTCCAGTATTGCTACCAGGCCTTCCGAAACGGGCTCCTTTGTTCTTGCTGCCGCATGGGCAATTGGGGCTGATCCCTGGCCGGCCTCATTCGAGAATAATCCTCTGTTAACTCCCCGGTTAAAGGCAAAAGCAAAACCGGCACCCATAAAGCCTCCCATGGCTGCAGTTCCGGTGAATACATCTTGAAAAACAGAAACAAAACTGGGGATAACATTTTCGATGTTAAATCCAATAACCAAAAGTGCCCCCACAAAGTATATGAGAGCCATAGCAGGCACAAGCCTCTCAGTAACCTTGGCAATTCTTTTTATTCCACCTATTATCACAAAAGCCAATAAAACAGCCAAAACACCTCCGGTGATGATTTGCTTAATGCCGAAAGTAGCGGCCACAGAACTGGCAATACTGTTGATCTGCGGCAGGTTACCAGTACCGAATGAAGACAGCACAGTTGCTACAGCAAAGAAGATCCCCAAATACTTTCCAGTCTTAATAAGCTTTCCGTTAATTCTAATATTCAGCTTCTTCTTCATATAATACATCGGACCGCCGGATACTTGTCCATCCTCTGTAAAATCACGGTATTTATGCGAGAGTGTGACTTCCACAAATTTAGTACACATACCTACGAGTGCAGTCATCAGCATCCAGAACAAAGCCCCCGGCCCGCCCAGGTGAATAGCAAAAGCTACACCGGCAATATTTCCGGTTCCCACTGTGCCTGACAAAGCAGTGGTTAAGGCCTGAAAATGCGTAGTATCCCCCTTATCTCCCTTCCTGTCGAATTTACCCATTACAACACGGAGAGAGTGCCTCATATATCTAAACTGAGGAAATTTCAGGTAAATGGTGAAAAACAGTCCAACACCCAGAAGAAGGTATACAAACCACTGAGAACCACCGATAAAGCCATCAAGGTTCAGGAGAAAATCATTAAGCTTTTGCATCTAAAGTCAGTTTTTGGAGAATTGAAGGAGTAAAAATGGAATAAAATTGGGAAGGGAGCAAATAATTTGGGAAATAGGGAAATAGAACGGGGAACGGGGAACAGGGCGCAAGGCTCAAGGCTCAAGGCTCAAGGCTCAAGGCTCAGGTAGGTATAAAGTAATAATGTATAAAGTTACAGAAAAACAGAATAACGGAATAACGGAATAACGGAATAACGGAACTAATAATCCAGCTTCACAACAGTGATACCGGAGCCCCCGAGGCGGATGTCTTCGTCTTTATATTTACCAACGATATCCATGGTTGACAGGAGGTCCCTGGTCATCTGGCGCAGAATGCCATTGCCTTTGCCATGAAGAACCCTTAGGTCGCTGATCCCCAGCATGATGGCTTCATCAATAAAAGCCTGTAGTTTATACATTGCCTCTTCGCCGCGTACACCGCGTAAATCCAGACTGCTACTGAAAGTCAGTCTGCGTTGCTGAAGATCAATCCCGGAAAAGCTGGTGGAAGGGGAACTGGATCCTACATGATTGTTATATTCCTTTTCGCCAATAATTACTAAGCGATCCCTGGTCACAGTAGTAATCATCTGGCCAAAAGCTACCAGAATACTATTGGCCTTGATCTCAAGGATTTCACCAAAGAGATCCTGATCTTTCAATCGGACTTTGCTTCCCGGATAAAGATCAGTAGGAATCTCCAGGAATTCCTCAGCAGCAGGTTTCGGCTCAAGCTCTCTCATGTGCTTCCTCAGCCTATGGTGCTCATCTTTTATAGATCTGAGCTTATCGTCATCATCCTGCACAGTTTTGGACAATTGTCCCTTTATCTCGATCTTGAAATCCTCTACCTTTTTCCTAAGCTCCTTTGTTCTTTCTTTATCTGCCTGCTCCTCCCGAATCTGCTGAACAGTTTTCTCAATCTTTTGGTTAATCTTTCCAAGTAATTCCTCTGCCTGAACCTTGGTTTCCTTCACAATTTTCTTCTTCTCCTTATCCATCTGGGAAATACGGGATTCATAATCGTCCAATAAACTATCAAGCTTCTTTTCAGCTCTCCTGATCTTTTTTCTCTTTTCTTCCCAATATCGCTTATCGCGGGAAATCTCCCTGAGATGTTTATCAAACTTCACATGGCCAACCCCGATCTTCGATTCAGCAAGTTTTAGTATTGATTCAGGAAGTCCAATATTACGTGCAATTTCAAAGGCAAAGGAACTGCCGGGTTTACCCAGATCAAGCCTGAAAAGAGCTTGCATGCGATGATTATCATACAACATAGCCGCATTAACGATCCCGCTATTTGAGGCTGCAAAGTGTTTGAGGTTGGTGTAATGAGTGGTAATCACCCCAAATGTTTTTGTTTCCAAAAGACCGGTCAGAATGGACTCTGCACTTGCAGCTCCTAACTGCGGCTCTGTACCGGTACCAAACTCATCAATTAATATAAGAGAATCCTCATCAGCCTGATGAAGGAAATACTTCATATTCACCAGGTGCGAACTATATGTACTCAGGTCATTTTCAAATGATTGATCATCACCAATATCAATAAAAATATTCTTAAAAATCCCGGAAACAGATGATTCATCTATGGGAGGAAGGAATCCGCATTGAATCAGGTACTGTACTAATCCGGTAGTTTTTAGAGCTACTGATTTCCCACCTGCATTCGGACCGGATATTAAAAGAATTCTATCCTCCTGATTTATCCGGATATCCTGGGGCACTACAGTTTTCCCCATTGCCGGATAACTCAGACTCAGCAAGGGATGCTTGGCATTTTTCCATTCAATTTCCGGATGATCAAGGATCGTTATCTTTTTCCCATCCCAATTTCTGCAAAGTCTGGACTTGGCTCTGATAAAATCAAAATACCCTATTTTTTTACTCCACTCAAGTATCTCCTCAAAATATGGTCGCAGAGCTGAGGTCAACTCAACAAGGATTCGTATTATTTCACGGTTTTCGGCTAATTGGAGTTCCCTGATTTCATTATTTACCTCCACCAATTCAACGGGTTCAACGAAAGCCGTTTTGCCCGATCCTGATTCGTCATGGATCAGCCCGGAAATCTTTCTTTTGTGTGTTACAGGTAAAGGGATTACCAGTCTTCCATCACGCATTGAAGCTCCAACATCCTGATCCACCCAGCCTTCCCGACGTGCCATATCCATAATCTTATCCATCCGGCGACTAATTCCCGATTGTTTTTGGCTTATGGATCTTCTGATCTGACTTAATTCCGGTGAAGCATT
>JAUVKA010000349.1 GCA_030592205.1 Bacteroidota bacterium
AGAAAACACGAAATTATATCGTGAAGAAGTGGAACGACTGGGTAAGAAACTGATCGCATTGAATAAAGTTTATGGCAACATGCTGACAGCCATGAACATGAGAGAAGATGTCTAATCTTATCAACCTTTAAGGAATTATGGCACAAGCTAAGCTATCACCACGGCAAAGAATGATCAACATGATGTATTTGGTGTTGACAGCATTGCTGGCATTGAATGTATCTAAGGAAACCCTGGATGTGATTGCCAAGGTAGATAAAGGTCTGATCCAGACTAATCAAAATTTTGCCTCAAAGAACGAAATGACCTATGCCGCTTTTGAAAAAGCCTATACTGTAAACCCAACCAAGGTAAAACTCTGGAAAGAAAAAGCAGATTTATTAAAGGAACGCTCTCAGTCGGTAATCGACCTGATTAACAAATTTAAATGGGATATTGTACGGGAAGCCGACGGAGCAGATGCCCGGATCGACAGCATTGATAACCAGGATGATCTTAACACTCCGGCGTATATTATGCTTGAGGAGAACTATGAAAACAGTAATAGAAAAAGGGGGGAAATCCTGAAAGACTCCATTCGTAGTTATGAGCAATTTCTTCATACAATCATTGATCCATCTGATACAACTTTGGTTAAAGCAATTGAAAGGAGCTTACAAGTATTGGATATTCCAGCAACTGCGGATGAACCATCAAGGTCATGGCAGCAGGATAATTTTGAATACCTCCCTCTTATTGGAGTAATTACCCTGATGACTAAAATGCAGTCTGATATTCGCAATTCTGAGTCAGATGTGCTGAACTACTTATACACGGGAATTGATGAAGAATCATTCAAATTTAATCAACTTATTGCAGCCGTAATACCTGGTTCGAACAAAGTCATTCAAGGTTATCCCTTTGAAGCTCATGTTTTCCTTAGCGCCATTGACACTACACAGGATCCACAGATTTTGGTCAATAACAGGGAAATCCCGGTTGTTGATGGCAGGGGAATGTACAAAATACCTACATCCAGGTTGGGGAAACATAAATGGGGTGGAATAATCCGCTACAAAGGTCCTGATGGAAGAATTCTTTCATATCCATTTGAGAATGAATACGAGGTTTTTCCAGCTACACTTATCGTTTCTCCTACCAAAATGAATGTGTTTTTTCAGGGATTGCCTAATCCGGTACAAATCAGTGCCATTGGGGCATCCGCGGAGAATACTACGGTAAGTATCACAAATGCTACAATCCGGAGAACTGATGGTTTTAACTATATCGTTGAACCCAGGCAGAATTATGGTGAGGCAATTATAAAAGTAAGCGCTGTTATTAACGGACAAAGGCAGAATTATCCTGATCAGCGCTTTCGCCTGAGGAGGGTTCCCGACCCTGAAGCCCGTGTTGCAGATATGGCAGGGGGGAAAATTCCAAAGCAAAGATTAGTAGCCCAAGTGGGTGTAGGAGCCGTTCTTGAAGACTTCTTATTTGATTATCAGTTTGAAGTTCAGCGGTTTTCCGTTACAGCTACCGTAAACAACTATACTGAATCTGAACCATCCACGTCTTACAGATTCACACAAAAACAAAAAGACTTAATCAATAAGGTACCCCTGAATCAGGTAGTGGTTATTGAAAATATTTTTGCCCTCGGTCCTGATGGTGAGGAGAGGGATCTTTCGGCGATCGTTTTTACTATACAATAGGAGGTAAGTGATGAAAACAATTGGTGTATATATTATTGGAATTTTGCTGCTTGTCGGTAATCAAACTGTTAAGGCGCAGAATCTTGAAGTTGTAGATACAGCTACAGTTACTACCGATCAATCAACCTGGTCGGGCATGGATATGATCTACAAAAGACAGCACATAAAAGAAAAGAAACCTATTCCCTATGAACCGATCCGTGAAGCAGATATTATGTGGTCGAAATTGGTGTGGCGTATGATCGATCTACGGGAGAAAATGAATCAACCTCTTTATTTTCCCACCGTTCCCATAGGTGAAAGGATGAGCCTTATTGATGTAATGATGGAAGCTGTGAAAAATGATGAAGTAAAAGCTTACAAGCCTAACCAATTTGATGATTCGAATGAATTCCAGGAACTCATGACTTATGACCAAATTCTTGAAGCATTCGACGCCCAGGATAAAGAAGAAACCGTTATCGATCCTGTTACCGGCGAACCAAGCACAACTATCATTAAAGGAAGTATCCGTACTGATGAAGTAGTACAAATTCTTGTCAAGGAAATGTGGTTTTTCGACAAGAAGCGCTCTACTATGGAGGTCAGGATAATCGGACTTTGCCCTATTCGGGTGTATAACAAATCAGATGCAGTTGATCAGGAGGATTTACAGCGCAGAACAAAGTTATTCTGGGTGAAGTTTCCTGAAGCACGTGTTGCCCTGGCACAGAGAGAGGTATTTAATCCTTTCAATGACGCTGAACGCCGTAGCTATGATGAGATTTTCCATAAAAGATTTTTTGATGGCTTTGTGGTACAGGAATCAAATGTGTTCAATAACAGGATGATCCAACAGTATACCCTGGGCATAGAAACCCTGCTGGAATCACAACGGGTTGAGGATTTTATCTATCAATACGAACACGATCTCTGGGAATATTAGATATATTTATCTCCTCCCAGCATTTTCACTTCATCCACCATCTGGCGGATACTCTGCTCGTCTGAACGCTTGCAGATAAGGAGAACGTCCTCTGTGTCAACCACTATATAATCATCCAGGCCCTGGATTACTGCCAGCTTGTTTTCCTGAATCTGAACGATACAGTTGGAAGTAGAAAAAGGCAGGAATTGTGGACTGTTAACGGCATTGCCAAAATTATCAGGCTCGAGATGCCCATATAAACTGCCCCATGTTCCCAGGTCAGACCAGCCAAAATCTGCGCACATAACAAAAACATTATCAGCCTTTTCCATTATCCCATAGTCAATCGAAATCTTATCACAGGCACCGTAAACTTGTTGAATAAAACCTGGCTCCTGTGGGGTTCTGAAAAATTCTGCACCATCTCCGAAAATAGTGTGCATATCAGGTAAATGCTTTGCATAAGCTTTCATTATTGCCGGTAAAGACCAAATGAACATTCCTGAATTCCAGAAAAAATCCCCGCTTTCTATGAAAAGTTTAGCCATTTCAAGATCAGGCTTTTCCGTAAATGTTTTCACTTTTCTTAAGCAGGGAATGCCGCTTATGTCACTGCTTCCATCTACCTGGATATATCCATAGCCGGTTTCCGGGCGACTAGGTTGTATCCCTATTGTAAGCAAGGCCTCTTTATCCCTTACAAAAGTCAATGCCCTGTTTGCAACCCTGACAAATTCCTTTTGATCCATGATCAGGTGATCTGAGGGAGCAACCACAATGTTAGCATTAGGATTTCTCTGACTGATCACATGATTAGCATAGGCAATACAAGGAGCCGTATTTTTACGCAGCGGCTCAAGTAAAATCTGGTCCTCATTTATTTCAGGAACCTGCTCAAGTATGATTGTTCTGTATTCCTTATTGGTAACAATGTAGATGTTTTCAATCGGACAGATTTCTTTAAAGCGACTAATGGTTTGTTGTATTAGGGTTTTTCCAGTACCCAGAATATCAAGGAATTGCTTAGGCATACCAGCTCGACTAAGGGGCCAGAAACGACTACCTATTCCGCCTGCCATAATCACACAATATGTGTTTTGATCCATGCTTAAAGTGTTTTTAACAAGATAAAAAAAAAGCTTTGCTTTTTATAATTTTGGGGGCTTAAACTCTACTATCTCCGCCATCGGGTGAACTGTATAAATCCGGGATGATATTAGCTCCCGGCATTTATATCTGCTTCTCAATTTCTCCCCCTTGATAAATGTTTTCCCATTAGATGTTTTGAATGTGGATCCCAGAGGAATATCCTCAACACGTATTGCTCCGGAACCACCACTATCCATAGCATCAGCATTTGCATCAGCATCAAAAATTCGTCGTAAGCTTGTGCAGGAAGATGTTGCCAGTTTCTCACTTTTAAAATAACAGGTTCTGATCGCCTTTTCAAACTTTTCATCAAGCAGTCCTGCATCAAGAATTTGTACCAATTTATCCCTGTAGGCAGCTTTCCATTCAATACCATGCGGTTTAACCCTTCTTCCATTAAGCTGCCAGTTGTCGGCATGTGCTAATTCATGGGCCAGGGTAAGCAAGAATTCAACGGGGTGCAAATCAAAATTAACTGAAATACGAGCCGGACGCTTTTTATTGGCCGGACGAAAATCTCCAAGTTTTGTTAGCCGCGGTCGGCTTAAACGAATTTGTATCGGCTGTTTATCAAGCCATTCCAATACCAAATCACCAAATCCAGCAGGTAATCGTTCTTCTAATATTTTAAAGCCGCGTATCTCTGCCATGCACAATTCATTTATTATCTGCCACTTACGGGAATTATATGATTTTTGGAATGGCAATATTAAGAAAAATTTTCATAATTTAGTATGAAATTTAACCAGGATGAATCCATTTTACCAGCTTGGAAGATATTTATTATTAGTCATCAGGGTTTTCGGGAAACCGGAAAAACA
>JAUVKA010000046.1 GCA_030592205.1 Bacteroidota bacterium
AATATGAATCATAGTCCAGTCCTGATGGTTTGAAGGATTTTTGGGAGTGATACAGGTGGTTTATGTTGTTGAGATAGAAATCCAGGTTTTTAAAGGAGACGGCTATTTCTTCCAGATCCTCAAGCAGGTCTTTGTTAAGATCTTTTGGTTTATTGAATTCCTTAAGCAAAAGCTCAGGTAGGTTATAGTAAAGTTTTTCTTCCTGAAGTACAAAGGAGGCATCAAGCAGTAATAGATAGACTGATCCTTTGAAGCCTGTTGATATTGATGAGATATACTTTTTGGGGTCAGTTTTTTTGTTCTTCATTTTTATGAAGGCATCAGATGCAAATTCAAAGTCAGTTTCCTTCATGTCAACTATTTCCCGGTCGGGATCAACCAGAATCCATCGCTTATTTTCTTTGTCCCATACTTCACAGATTATATGCCCGAATCGTACCCCGGCCTGCTTTTCAAAAAATCTCGAATATCCTGCTCTCAATCTCACAGGAACTCCATGATGCCTGAGAATTGATGCCAATAAAATAGCATGATGGTAGCATGCCAGCACGAGTCTTTCATCCGCTTGCTTCCTGGAATTGAAATCAAGATTTGTCCGGGTTTTTACTTTCTGAAGCATACTTTCAATGTCGGGGATTGCACCATCCTGTGATATTTTATCTTCCGCCAGATTCAACTCCATAGCCTCTACCGGATGTATTAGGTTTTGTTTTACTATGCCACAAAGCGATTTTAAATCCATCGGAAGATTATCGAACATATAGGAATACTCACCTGGATCGGTTCTTTCAGTATGGGATTTGTATTTTTCGAGAATCCCGTCCATAGCCTTTTTGTAACCTTTCATAACCTTTTTTGTCACCCGTCACTTGTCATTTGTCACTTACTTTATCACCAACTTCCTGGATACAGTTTCCTTTTTTGAGGTAAAAAGCACAAAATAGATTCCTTTTGTCAATTCTGATACATCTATTATTCCGCTTAAAAAGTTTTTCTTTTCCAGAAGTTTTTGTCCTGTTATTCGATAAATTGACAGATCAATAATTTCCGGGGATTCAACATAAATTTCAGTATTTGCAGGATTTGGGAAAATCAAATATTGAGGATTATCAGTATAAAATTCCTCAATACCAGTTGATAACGACAGGTCTTCTTCAAAACGGGGAATTATTCCGTATTCACTCCAGTCGTAGTCTAAAACACCCGTGATTTTGTGAAAATTTAAACCTACAGATATATTGGTCCATCTATAAATTTTATCATCAACCTGGCATTCACCTGAACCGTCATCAACATACCATTGTTCCAGGTTATCATTTTTTTGCGTTACAGTAACATTTTCCACACTTATAAGGCAGCCTTCATAGGCTTCGGCATTTACCGGGTCAACCAGATCTCCTGTATTAACTACGCATGGTTCAGGGAGCTGATTTCCATGGCTTAACACAACAGCTTCAGGAGTGTGGATTTCAGTAACCCCGTGATATTCTATAACAGTTCCGCTTAGTTCCACCATATCACCGATGGCAGGATTAATATCTGCAGAATAAATGAAAATGCCTTGCCATTCACCTCCCCTGGGTGATGATATAAAGAAATTATTTTCATGACCGGAATACCCAGTAGCCGTTACCACTCCAGATATTGCAACCTCTTCATCAACCATAAGGGATGGATAATTTCCTTCGGGTCCTTTAATGGTTGTGTTCTGGATGTCATAGATGCTTAAAATTGAAGATTCAAAAGGCCAGATTGTTGATGCCCAGACCGGATCGTTGGTGTCGGGATTAGGTGTTGATCCTAATTGAAGATCATACCCGCTTTTAGAAAGATCGTAAGCTGTTTGTCCTTCTCCTTCATTCATTCGCCAATAAGCAATCAATCCAGTTTCATAACCTTTGAGAAAATCGTTCATATTATCCTGAATTTCCGTTTGAGTACGAGCAACTTCCCACATTCTTACTTCAACAATCATCCCTTTGAAGAAACGATCCAGATTCGGTAATCTTCCTCCCAGGCTGACCCATGTAGGGTTGCCCCCCTGGTGTACTCTTCCCTCACCGGATTTAATGCCATTTATATATAATACGCACATTCCGTTCTTTCTGACCACTGCAACATGGCTCCATTTGTTTAATTCCACCGTGGATTCTGTTACAACATGAGTCCAGTCAGGACTTTCTCCAAAAAGCAATTCTCCACCTGCTTCCAGCCTGAATTGAAAAGCACTGGAATTGTCGGGGTTTCGGCCAAATATAATTTCCCTTGTTTCATCGAATAGTTCAGGTTTAATCCATGCCTCAATTGTTAAATCATTTGCTGGATAATTAAATCCATGAACGTCCGCGTAATCATTTGTGCCGTCGAAATGTAAGGCTGGAGATGTTTCCCCGGATGGTTCGCCTATTGTAACAGGATTGCCGGTATATACTTTTCCACAGCCGTTAGCATCTTTAACTTTGACCTGATAATCACCCATGGATAAGTTCGTAAATGAATTTGATATTTGCCAACTGGATCCAAGATCAATGGAATATTCTAAAGTTCCGGTTCCTCCTGAAGCACTGATGGTGATGGTTCCGTCATCTGCTCCTTGTACACTAAGGTTTTGTTTAGCAACATTATTAATGGAGATTTCCGTTGGCTGAAATATAATTAGAGGATTAGATGCCCATGTAGCAATGCTGTTATCGGCATCTTTGACTTTTATATAATAGTAAGCTGCACTTAGTCCGGTAAATATGTTTGATGAATGCCAGGAACTTCCATTATCAATTGAATATTCATAGGGGGATGTTCCTCCGCTGGCAGTAATTGTAATCGAACCATTATAGTTTCCAAAACAAATTGACACATCGGTTCTGTCGACTGAATTAATAGATATATTACTGGATGCCGTTATTGAAACAGGATTATAGGAGTATTCTTTAACACAACTGTTTGCATCTTTAACCTTAACATAATAATTGCCCGCCTGAAGATTCACGAAGGAATTAGAAGTTTGCCAGGAATTTCCATTATCAATAGAAAACTCCAAAGTTCCAGTTCCTCCTGAAGCATTTATAGTGATTGTCCCGTCATTGGCTCCGGATGTACTAAGGTTTTGCTTTGATACACTACTGATAATAATTTCTGAAGGTTGAACTATTTGAACCGGGTTTGATCCCCAGGAAGCGCTTACATTATTATCATCTTTGGCTTTCACAGTATAATAGCCTGCAGTTAATCCTGTAAATATATTTGAAGAATGCCATGTGCCTCCATTATCGATAGAATATTCATAAGGAGTTGTTCCTCCACTGGCAGTTACCATTATTTCACCATTTGAATTACCAAAACAAGCTGTAACATCTGTTTTGTCTATTGCGCTGATAATGAAACTGATCGATGCACTTAGAGTAATCGGATTATTGGTAAATTCTTTAACACAAGCATTTTCATCCTTTACTTTTATGTAGTAGTCATCTTCCCGAAGATTTGTAAAAGAATTAGAAGTATGCCAGGTATTTCCATTATCCACTGAATACTCTAAATTTCCTGTCCCTCCTGTTGCTTCAATGGTGATTGATCCGTCATCGGCTCCTGACGCACTGAGATTTTGTTGAGATACGTTATTGATAATAATATCTGAGGGCTGATCAATCTGGACAGGGTTAGAGGTCCATGTAGCAATGGCATCCTCATTATCTTTGACTTTGATATTATAATCATCTGCAATTAAGCTGTTAAAAGTGTTTGATGATTGCCAGGAACTTCCGTTGTTAATTGAATATTGGTATGGAGATGTTCCTCCAGTTGCAGTTATTGTTATTGTACCATCCTGACCTCCATAACATAACACATCTGTTGTATTGACCGCGGTAATTTCAGGAGAATCCTGAGAGATGGTTCCAGACAAGGCGACAATAGCCGTTTCATTCTCCTGGAAATCCTCAAATACTCCGGTGGGGTCATAAGGAAAGCTATGATCCACATTTTCGGCTTCTTTGCCTTGGGATGCCTTATAAAGTTTATAGCTTATTGTATGACCAATAGTATAGCCATTTGTACTTCCGTCATCCTTTGAAGCGGTAATATACAGGAATGTTGCGCTATTGCCTGAAATGATTTCCTGGGTAAGAACAGCTGCTCCAACACATAGTGATCCATCAAATAAGCCAATTTCATCACCTGCAAGCATATTGGCATTGTTTATTTGAGCTGAGGTAACTGTAATTGTCATTGGATTAAATGCTCCACCAGACCAGACTGGTTCAAAGTGTTGGGCATTAGCAGAGAAACAAATAGCCAGAAATAGTCCTGAGAGACTAATTTTCTTAACGAAATTCCAAGCGATGAGTGTTTTACTATTGTAGCTTTTCATGATAATGAATTATTAATTTTATTTTAATATTTTTTGACCACCCCAATAAACTGCATCCTGGACGCAGAAAAATATCCTGAATCTCCTGTGGTTTCAAGTCGATAATAGTAAATGCCCTGTCCGAGGTTATTCCAATCAATTATATATTGATGTATTCCAGACGGCTGATCTGTAATGTTTAGCACCCTGATCGTTTTTCCAAGCTGGTTATAAACTGTCAGTTTCACAGAACTGGTTTCGGCCAGGCCATATTCAATTGTGGTATAATCAGAAGCCGGGTTTGGGAAACTCAGACCCAGATAATTCGTCTCTAATCCGGTCTTGAAAAGGTCTGTGGAATATGATTTTAGAGATCCAATAAATGTTTCAAGGGGAGAAAATATATAATCTCCATGGATGAGCTCTGGTTCCAAAACATACGCTGTGCCGTGAACTCTATCAAGAACTTTAATAATAATTGTATTTCCACTTATGAACCCATCTATTTCAGGGGAATAGGGATCACCTGCTGCAGCAGAGATATAGATTTTATCATTATAAATTATTCCAGCCCCAACACATAAATCACCATCAAATATTCCTATCTCTGAAGCATATCCTAAATTATCCACATCAGTAAGAACTATTGTCATTGGCATATATGGATTTCCCTGCTGTGATATCCTGAAGAACTCAGTTTCGGAGGTTTCAATTCCTGAGTATTTTATTTTTAAAGGAGTCGGTTCTCCCGGCTCTTCGAAGGTGATTGATGCATTTTCAGATAGCTTGATATAATATCCTTCACCGGGCGCCAAATCCCCGATATTGTTAACCCATCCCCAGGGCATATACTGCAGGATATTTCCACCTTCATCGATAACCTTAGAGACTTTGCCTGCATCAATTAATGCTTGCAAAACTGCCATAGCATCTTTAGGATTCTGACATGGATATCCCATGATGTTCCAGCCTGCGTAAAGATCAATATCAAAAGGACATTGAACAACGGTGCCCAATACACTCAGAGTTACATTGGAGGTAACTTTTGCATAATATCCTTCGGTGTTTGCCATATCACCAATATTGTTAACCCATCCCCAAGGCATATACTGAAGGATATTCCCTCCTTCATCAATTATCTTGTGTAATTTCTCATCGTCAATAAGAGGCTGAACAGTATTGAGTAAATTCTTATTATCCGGTTCCACATTGAATGAAAGAATGTTCCAGCCGGTATTCAGGTCGATGTCCTGCCTTATCTGATCAGCGGTACTGATTCTCAACTCGTCAATATATCCATCAACCTGGGCACCAATAGTTACATTCTTTGAACTTGTAGCCGGAACTGTTCCGGACGGATATGAAATGGTATGCTGAAATTTTATTGATTGATCTTCATTGCGAATTATTAATTCTAAGATCCTGTTGGAATTATCATTAATAAAAGCAACATGGTACCATTTACCTGTTTCAACTGTGCCGGTCGGTGAACTTATTTGATACCGGGTATTATCACTATCATAGAACCTCGCTTCCATATGTCCATCAGGACTCTCAACATGGATTCTGTAATTTGATTCCCATGATTCTGTTTGTTTATTGATTAATACAGCATTCAATGAATTGATATTAAACCACATCTCAATTTTCCAATCTTCAGTTAAGTTGAGATAGCTATTGTGGGGGACAGTCAGAGAAGAATTTCCATCCAGATTGATGCAATAACCCATACTTGAAACTGTATTGCTTGAGAAAGAATAACTGCCATTGGAAAATGCATTTGATGAAAACGACGACTTATTATTCAGGTTGTTGTCAAGGCTCAGAAGGAGTACAGTATTTCCATTAGCAGTAAAAGGACCGCCGGGAATTTCAGAATCTATAATTTCAAATAGTCCTGCTGATTCATTTGAAATAGTATTTCCTTCAATTTTAATTTTGCAATTTGATGATATGACTGCTGGAACATTCCATGAATAGAGTATGTCATGTGCAGAATGGCCAGATATTATTTGCGTCCAAATACTTCCGCCATCGCTTGAATAGTAGATATCGATTTCATTAACCCCCGTCATTTCCCAAATGATTGGAATTTCCGAACCACTTTGGTAAGTCTCACCGCCATTAGGTGCAATAAGAGTGAGAACTAATTGATCATAGATTTCAAAAACAGAACTGCTTTGCTGGAAAGTATTATCGTCCGAAGTGTCAGTAATTCTAACCAGGCATTGTTGTGAAACCACCTCAGGTACCTCCCAGAAATAGCTGCCCTGGCTGGCATTAAAGGAATTTGAAATAAGCAGCCAGGTACTACCATTATCGATTGAATATTCAATTTTAAGATTCGAAATATTTTCACTGTTCCACCTTATGGCTTGCAGGGTTCCGGATTCCCATGCTTCACCACCATTTGGGGTTGACAGGGTAAGTGAAGTACTTGTTATTTCAAATTCTCTGACAACATTGCTAATTCGGAGTTCATCAATATATCCATCGAAAAATGTATTCGATTCATTGCCTGAGCCGATTAGAAGCGGATTAGAATTAAGCAGTGGTTCTGATGCTACCTCATTGAAATAGGGGATGGATGCATAATGGATTAAATCCCTGTTGGAATCATGTATAACAAGTTTTAGTGTTTTGTCGCTGGTGTTTCTGATAAATGCAAAGTGATACCAATTACCGGCTTCAAGAAAATTTTTGTCGGTTAATAAATAGGCTGGGTTACTCTCTACCTGCTCTGTGGGAAAGAATGAGCAAACTAAAGATCTTGCAAGATAATCACTAGTTGGCAGCATATAAACTAAATAATTTGAATCAAAGTTCTCGCTGTCACCGGGTTTATTTATTAGTGTGTATTTATTGTACCAGTTGTCGCCAAATGAGTTTGGTTTGAACCACATTTCAATTGTCCAGTCACCACTTAGATCCAGATTATTATTATCCACAATATCCAGGTATGATTGATTTTCCTGGCTGCTGTTATTAAGATAAAGACACTGTCCCAACCTCATCGAACTATTGTCGATAAAAGATGTGGATCCATGCCCGGTAGGATTATCGGATAAAGATGATTGGTTAGTTAAATCCCCATCAAAATGTAGAAGAACTACAGTATTGTTATCAGTGGTATATGGATCATTCATTGAGAGTTCCTTATTTTCATAATTAGGTTCCAGGCCTATCAGGGCTTGATTATGAAAAACAAAACTTCCAAGAGAAAATAATGGGAAATACCCATTACTGGAACCGCCCCAGCCCCAGTTAATATGGTAGAAGTCGCTCCCGTAATAACCATCACAAATAAAATAGTGACCATATACAGTTCCTTTCTCCCATGGCTCAACGCTGCCTGCACTATTCCCGGCTATTAGTATTGGACGCCCATTATTAAGATCATTTCTGAAGATGCTATGCCATCCTGAGTTGGTGAAGTCATCCCTGTACAAAACCCGGCAGGTTGGTGAATAAGCAAAATACTTAACTGCCGCTGAAGAATATTGACTGACTGAACCACCACCACCCCAGGCACCATCCACAGATACTGCAGCGTGAAGCATTAAAGTGGCGATGTCCTTGTAGGTTGATTCCGGATCATCATAAGGCAGGGAACTGGGCATATTATCCCAGTTATAATATGTGGCGCCAAAATTAGCTTCAACGGTACAACTAAACCGATCATACCAATAACTGTGATATCCGATACCATGTACAGGATAGCGCCAGTAACGAAGTATTTGAGCAAAAGCTGTTGGGCCACAGCTTGTGTTATGATGTCCGTTAAAACCAGCACCCACCTCAGAGTCCAACGGACAATATGCATTATAGGGCCAGGTTTGATTCCATGTTACAGGAATTAGCGGATTGACTTCGCTTACACTTGTTGCTGTTTTAAGATTTTCCGATTCTAATGATTTCCATTCTGCAGAATATTCAATTCCATTTGTCTTGTTCTCCTGCTTCACATAAGCATAGAAATCAAATAATGACTTCAAAGCATCAGGTTCATTATTTTCAGAATATTTTGAGTCGAAAGAAAAGCCAAGAATCGGTATCAATGATCTATCCGCAGAGATTATTACCCAGGCCTTCCTGAAGTTAACTATGTAAAGAAGGGTATCGTTTCCAATAGTTTTGCATAAAATATTCTCAACTTCGGGTGAAAGGTCATGGGTGCTTGCCCAGCTTAGTGAAATTAATTTAGCCTTCTCAATATCAACAGTTTGTGAGAAAGTTGTGATTGAAAACAAAAACAATATGATTGCAGTTAAGATGGCTTTCATAATAGGGTATTTCTTTGGTTAGGAGATAGGTGGGGGATAAATATTAAACGCAATCCCGGGAATGGAATGGATACAGTTTTGCCTCCCATAGCTGAGCTTTTTCCACAAGCTATGAAAAGTAGAAATATTCAACAAAAAATGCTTGTCCTCTTATATCAATCAGGACAAGTGTCTTTGCCAGAGAGCAATTGTGTCAGACCTTTTTTTTCCTGCTTAAATATTCAGTTGGGGTACAATTTTTTTGCTGCCGGAATGCCCGGTAAAAAGCCGACTTAGATTTATAACCAACCATTATTGAGATTGCATCAATAGAATATTTTTCATGATCTCCTGCATCTAATAGTCGGATGGCCTCTTTAATTCTGTATTTGTTCAGATAGTGAGTGAAGCTGCAGCCAAAATGCCTGTTAATGATACTGGACAAATAGCTGTGATTTATTTTTAAAAGATTAGCAACTTTTGTAAGGCTTAAATCAGCATTTAGAAAGATTTTGTCAACTTTCATTAGTTTATCCAATAAATCCATATCCTGTTCGAAACGATCAAGTAACTCTTTCAGCTTTTGCTCTTTTAGATTTGTTATTTCTTCTTCCTGTCGGGCAATTTTGCCATTCTTATTCTGAATACTTCGAAATGCTTGCCTGGTTTTAAGATACTGTTTGTAAATAACCACTGTAAGAATTGAGATTAATAGGATGGAAAAAATCAGTAACACTATAAAACGGCGCTGCAAGGTATTCCTGATTTCTTTTTTTTGATTTTGGTTATTGAGTTCTTCTATTCTGTTCTGGTGTTCGGATATTTGAAACCGGGCACCGCTAATAGCAATTTGCCGGGTAGAATTCCGATCAAATTTATCGTATAAACCATTGATATGCCTGGAGAGGAAATAAATACAACTATCTTTTTGCCCTGTTTCATTATAGAGCATGGCAAGGGTTGTATAGATACCAAAAAACCCGGAGTTTTTGTCCAGGAGTGCCAGCTGGTAGGCAATATTCATATTATCAATAGCTTTTCGATACTCGCCGGTTTTATGGTATAGTCTCCCTAATTGGCCATAGATACCGTCTTTAATATAATCAACACGACTATCGGATGTTACCAATGCCAGACATGAATTCAAATCGGCTTCAGCTAAAGAATATTGCTCATTGTCATAATAAACAATACTTCGCTGATATAAGCCAAGTGCCAGTAATGGATTTACTTCTTCATCATGACGAAGAGTATCAATAGCCCTGTTTATATATGACAAACCTAAATTGTGATCGTAGTTATGAATATTCATCCCTTTTGAAATCAGGGTTTCAGCGATCAGGGTTCTATTGTTAGATCTAATAGCAATAGTGAGAGCAGAATCCATAAGGTTCTCCAGGATAAAGCTTTTTTCACTTTCTCCTCCCAGAGACCATCGAAGTAAGTCATGCATTCTTGAATAACTTTTACTTAGATGGTAAAACCGCTGGTTTTCACGGTTAACTTTCATTTCCAGATCACAATAATAGATTGCAGAATCTATCATATTCAATTCCTGATAGATTACCTGCAGGTGTTTCAGTGCTGAAGATTGTTCTTCAACATTGTTTATGCTGGAGCTTATTGTAATCCTTTGATGGTCTGTGTCAATCGCCTCACTGAAGGCATACCGATCAAAATCCAGATCAGCGCTGTTTTCAAGCCCCAATAGTATCAGAGCTGTATCCTCAATTGCGAAAGCCCGGTGGATTGCCGATTGAATAGGAGAATCAGCAAGCTTCAAAGAATCGATATTTTTTAAATATTGATATTGCTTGTAAAATGCGTTAAAAATTGAATCACCGGATCCATTTTCCTGTGATACTGAGTTGTTTTGAGGTCCAATAATGCTGAATCCCATGAGCGAAAGACCTAAGCACGGGATTAGAAAAAGCCGATAAATATTTTTAGTATATCGATACTGGTTAAAGCTCATTCATGAGTTCCTCCAGTTCACAAGATACTAAGAAATTAAGAGTAAATTATAGTTGATACCTGCTTTCAGCTTTGGTTGCTGTGTTGCTGGATGTCAGATGTCAGATGTCGGATATCGGATGTTGGATGTTGGATTTCCCGAAACTTGTTATTATCGTTGTCGAATTTCCTTGACCGCATCAATCATCGCCTGGAATCCCTCCACCGGGACATATTCAGGGATTGAGTTTCCAGAGCCCAGACCGAACCCTTTTGCTTTGTTTCTGTATCGCAGACCATTTTCCAAAACCTCTTCGAATACACCATCGTAAGTATTGAGAATTAAGGTATTTAGGTCGATTCCTCCAAACAGTCCGATTTTATCATTATAATCATCAATCCATTTATCAAATGGAGCTATTTGATCTTCGTTGGAATGCTTGGCATCAATACCAATTTCGATCAGATCATCCATGATGGAAAAAATATTCCCACAGCTGTGAAGAAGAAACTTCTTGCCTGATGCATGTACGATATCTATAACCTTTTTGTATTGAGGCAGAATATGTTTTATGATTGTATCCGGAGCCAGCATTGTTGAAGTTTTATGACCCAGGTCATCACCCATACGGAAGAAAACGAAAATATCAGAATAATCCCTTACCATTTCAGTCCAGAGAGTAGAATACAGTTGTCCAATCTTATTGAAAAGATCTTTGAATAGCTCAGGATCCATGAACTGCATCAGGCATAAGTTTTCGAATCCTACCAAATCCTGAGCGGATTCAAAAATTCCATATCCACAGCCACCATAAGCCTTCATGCCTGGTGGAAGAACTGACCTAATGGCCTCGAGGTGAGGTGTATATACTTCCCAAAATATATTTGGGATTTCATCAAAAGGATAGTTGTTAAAGTCGGCTCGGGTTTGAATAGGTCCTGCCATACCTCCCATTATTGCTCCATGACCGGGGAAAATATCACAAATCGCAGCCTCGTAATCAAAAGCATCATAGGTATGAACTTTCCAGAATCCGATCACCTTTCTGTAATAATCCTCTAAATCCTTTTTATTATTCCCTCCAGGAACCAATTCCTCACCCAATGCCTTCGAAATAAATGGGGCATCAATATGATGTTCGTACAAAGGCAGACGTTTCGGACGGCGGTTGTGGAGGACGTCGAGGAGATGAGTGTAATTTGGGATGAAATCGGTAATTTTCATGCTTGCTAAAATACGAATACATATAAAAAAGCAATCGACTGGTATCTGGCCAACGAAGGATTTATGACAAAAGTAAACACAGGTGACTACAAAAACTACTGCAAAACACAATACAAAAAAAGACAGCCCCCCGTACGGGCCGACCCAACAAGCCTACCCCATCTTAGCAATCCAGTAATCACCGAGCTTGGTCTTTTTCGAAATATGTTCACGTATAGCTGTAACAGCTGGATTTTTCTCGAAATCCCCACGGACTTCCTCAAAATCTAATTTGCGTTCAGCATCCGTTCCATCTACTCCGAAACCTGTTTGTGACGACAATGTGTATTCCTTTCTGGCATCTTGGTAGAGAAGTTCATCCAAACCAACCACAGCCTTTTTCCACGACTCAATAATGGCAATCACATCCTTTGGTCCATACTTTGAGATTGGAATGCCAAATTCTTCCTCCAGTTTGGATTTGGCCCAGGTCCATTCCATCTCGTAATAGTTCTTGTGCCAGATTAAAAACTCAGCCTGGATGTCCTCCAAACTGGTGAGATGATTGGTCTCTATTCTTTCCAGCAGGTCATCAACTAAAGTTTTTGGTGCGAACAAGCCAGCCAAATCAACCCAATCACCCGTTCCATGCCGGTGGCTGGATTCCAGCTTGACAAACAATTCATCAATATTATCTACCTTCCTTTTCTCCATTCTCGAAATCAAAGAATTTCCCAAAAACTTTTGAATTCCCATTGTGTACAGTTTAATCCCCTTTTCCAGAGCCCTCCGTTGAATTTTACAGTTTTCATAGAAATAGTTATCCGAGTGTCGTCCTGAATTATCACGCAAACTACTCAGTATTTCCCGACCCTTCCACATTTTCTGAATGGTAAAAGGACTCAGGAGATTGAAATTAATTTGGTCGATAAGATCCGGATCTTTTCGATTGTCTCTTTTAGGCCATTTTTGAGCATCCCGGATAGTCCCTACCGATTGCAAATTAACCCCAGGGGCCAAGACACTTTCATCATGACTTTCTATCAAATAAGAGAAGGGAAGATCTGTAGTATCCGAATTTTTATAATGTCGTCCCATAACCAGGGTAAATGCTCCAATCCGTGCAGGCCAAAGCAGGTAAGAATCTGAAGTGGTCTTACTTCCCCGCTCAACAATTCCCTGGTGAATAGGTCCCAGCTTATACATGTGGTTACTCTGGTTTGACCCACTCCCCGCATTCAAAAAAGAAAAATAGGCGGCTATTAGCAAAGTAGACTTATGATGAGACACTGTGTAAGGTCCAGCAAAAATGGAGCAGGCCTCCCCATGAAATCCAGCGCAATTTGAGAAAAACAAAGAATTCTCCGCAGAATAATGCTGACCCAATTTAACACCCTGACCAATAAAACATTTTTCAATCAAACTGGAATCGACAATAGTTGAGCCTGATGAAACGATAAAATTTCTAGCACTTACACCACAACCTATTCGTATGGGATCAGCCTTCGAAGAATTAATTGATCCCTCCTCAAGACGATTAACCCCTTTAATTTTGCTGTTTTCTCCAATCCAGACATTCCGAATCAATCCCGTATTGGAAATTACACTTCCAGATCCAACAAACCCGCGATTACTCTTGCGTTTCTTGGTGTGATTAAGAATCATCTTGTTAATCTTGGCAATCACTTTCGGACGATGCCTGTATAAGGCCAAAATGTATGCAAGGTGTGCAGAAAGTCTATCATACATCAGCACTTCCCGACCCCCACTTTCATTCAAAACTGCGATTCCGATTCCATTCCCAAAGGAGGTTTCTCCCTCGGTGTACATACTCTCCAGATTGTCAATAACCACATGATCTGCAATGTCGTAATTAGCAATATAGTTTCTAACACCAGAGATATAACTCTGGTCGCCTATGGTGCAATTATGTATTGTTGAAGTACGTATTCCTGTAGGAAGTTGAAGTCCTCCAGGAAAATCCAGCTGCTCCGAAAAAATACCCAAATTAACGTTTCCGGAAAAGTTGCATTGGGTAACCCGTTCCGGAATAAAGCCCTCTTTGACCATTACCTTTTCCCACGTCTCTGTCTGGCAACCCTGAGCTTCCAGCTTTAATATTTCTTCTGAATGAAGCGGACGATATAGTGTTTTAGTCATTATCATTTATTCAACCGTAACTGATTTTGCTAAATTTCTGGGTTGGTCTACATCGCAACCTCTTAATACTGCAATATGATAGGCCAGCAATTGAAGGGGAACCACAGCCAAAAGAACAGCAAATTCAGGATCAGTTTTCGCCACTTCTATGGTATGATTTGCAATCTTCTTGATTTCCTCGTCTCCCTCTGTTACG
>JAUVKA010000177.1 GCA_030592205.1 Bacteroidota bacterium
AAATGGTTTGGGCTCTGGGAGTAAAAACAACAGGGGTTTTCTCATAATCCGGGACTCCGGCCCATATTTTTATACAGTCCCCTGCACTGGCATAGAAACTCAAGAGATCTCCCGAAATATTTATATCCAGTATCTCAGGAAGAACAGCCAAAGCACTTACAGCTCCCTCATTATTGGTTCCAAGAAATGAGGAATGAAAAGCATCTGTCCTTACCGGCGCAAATTGTTTACCGTCCTTTTCCAATGGTTCCAACTCCTTGTGCTGCCAAAGGTCGAACAGGTGCTTTCCATCCGGAACATCAATTTCAAACAAAGCTCCATCAAATCCTTCTGGAATAAGACTGAAAATTGTATACACAATCTTATTGCCCAAGGGCCATTTATTTACATAAATATTATCACAAAGAGTTGGTACAAGAGGGACAAAATCATATTGAACAAAATTGCCGGTATTTTCCCTGAGGATCCTCACTGTTTTTCCAAAAAACCGGTAATCATCCTCAATCCAATCGGGACGACCCGGTCGGAAAATATTAAGCTCTGTACCGTAGCCATTAAAAAATGATGTGGCATATTCCCTTCGTATTGGCTCATAAGCTAACTCAGCTACCCTGAAAATGGCAAAATCGGGTTTTATAAGTTTGTTTAGATTGAGTAAAGGCGGATAATATAAAGCATTGTGTACACGTCCCGATACTATCCCAGGCATATCTTTGGGTACAGCCATTCCCTCGCTATACATCACTACCCCAGCCCTAACACTGTCAACAGCTTCCTGCATCTCTCGTGAAGAACTACCTCTGGTATCCAAAACTACACCATCAGCACCTATCTGTTTAACTAAATCCGACATACCTGCAAAATGACTCTCTGCTCTGGTATCCTCATCCCATGGATTATAACAAATAAAAAACTTAGCCCCCTCCTTTCTCGACATCTCTGCAATTTTGTTCAGTCTGGTCAATCCACCCGGGAGATCCCTAAACAGATCCCATTGGTTTCTTTGATCAAGCCCCAACGAAGGCCAGGTAGGCCAAATACCAACAAAATCATCACCGCCGTACCAAAGCTGACCACGCTTAAGGAAATCCTTGAGCATAAATTCTCCTTCTTTACTTTCATAAAATTGGTGATCCCAACCATAGAGAAGATGAGAAACATAACTATGCCTTATCCACTTTAAATCCTTCCTCTCATATAAGCTGTTATCAAACTCAGGTAAATCATATAAAACTCTCTCCTGGAAGGCCTTGCGTAGGCCTTCCTGCCATTCACCCTCATAGAAATCAACATAAAAATCATACCATACAGAAGATCCGGGGAGTAAATAATTTTCGAAGCGCCGGATATCTGCACCATCAGATCCGGATCTCCTTACCAAGCCAAAAAAGGACGCTCCCTCCAGCTCAAGCTCACTAAAACCCAGATTCCAGGCATTGTCAGGAACAATAACATTGACCGGATCAAAGCCCGGGCGAAATAAATGTGTTCTTGACAAACCATGCCTCCCTTTTCCAGTTATATAAACCAGGTTCTCCTGCTCTCCAAAGGGTACCAGATTGTGAAGCTCCAGCGTATCACCCGAAATATTCAGAAATCGCAATCGTCCTTTCAGTCCTGGTTGGAAATCATGATCTACTAACCAACTGATCGATAACTCCTCTTTATAAATCATCATAAGTGAGTCTCCCTCAGACTCTATGGAACAGTCGGATGAAGAGATCAATTCCTCTCCAAGTAAAAAGGAAAAAAGAGCTATTCCATTTGTCTGGAAAGACTCCCCTCCTACATGTATTGATTTGACAATCACCCCATTGTCTTCTATTACAGTAAGCTTGGTCTCTTCCTGTCCAAGAACAGCATTAAATAAGCCTGCAAACAAAACCAAGCATAAAAACCTCTTAATTATCATAATCCGCATTATTAAATTAGTGTATCAACTCCGCTTACCGCTCTATCCGTTTAGGCAATAAAATTAATCAATTCGAATCCAGATAAAAACCGGACTTTTCCGAAAATACAGACAGATGGGAAGGAAGCTTATCAGAATGCTAAGATTTGTATATTAGCCTGCAATTATCCGCATGAAATTATTACGCTTCATAATGATTCTTTGCCTGGTAGCTTTTATTAGCCAGGAAGCACAGGCTCAAGTTTGGAACGACAGCTTACCACGAAAATTTGTTATTTGGCCGGCACCCTCCATCGGATATCAACCCGAAACACGTTTAAGTTTTGGCTTAGCGCTTTTTTCCACAATCCGAACCGGAGAAACTGAAGAAAGCAGTCGACTTTCCAATTTGGAATTGGATATTTTGTACACTCTGAACAAGCAGTTTATCCTTGACCTGGATCATCATCTATATTTATTCAATAAAAACCTGATCTCTTCCGGAAGCAATTCTTTATACCATTTCCCGGAATTGTTTCATGGATTGGGTGCTGAAACACAGGATTCCCTGGCAGAATTGTACCACACTAATCGTATCGAATTGGATAATTCATTCTTGTATAAAGTATCACCAAATCTATATCTGGGAGCCATCCATCGATTTCAGCAGCTTCGTAATCTGGAATATCAGGAAGGAAGCCTGATGTTGAGGGATCAAATAACAGGAACCGAAGGTGGAATTACTAATGGATTGGGGATAGGAATGATTTTCGATAATCGGTCAAATCAACTTAATCCTGTGCCAGGCCATTCCTTTCTTGAAATTTCCTGGACAATCTTTTCCCCAACATTGGGTAGTAGATATTCATTTAATCGAATTGAAATTGATGCCCGTCATTATATCAAAGCCAACAAACAAGGAGTATTTGCTTTTCAAGCATACGGATTGTTCAACTCAGGAGATCCACCTTTCAGGCTAACCGGGATGCTTGGAGGCAGTAAATTAATGCGTGGCTATTACCATGATCGTTTTCGCGACAGGCAATATCTGGTTCTCCAGTCTGAATACCGAACAATCCTGTACAAAAGACTGGGAGTTGTAGTTTTTGGCGGGCTTGGGAATGTTGGTTACAGCATGAAAAAACTTTTTGATACCGGCCCTAAATACAGTTTCGGAACCGGATTAAGATTTCAGATTGATAAAACCAACCGTGGAAATATACGTCTTGATTTTGCCTGGGGACGAAAAAGCAGTGGGATTTATTTAAGCTATGGAGAGTGTTTTTGAATCAAAGAGTACTTCGATAAGCAATAGGACATCACACACAAAAACATCATCAAACCCGACTTTGTCCAGGGTTGATGCATCGCACTCAACAATGATTGAATGAAAAAACTACAGGGGCCTACCTAAAGAGCTCCTCCTTTTTACTTGTCACCGTCAAGGTCTTCGAATTCTACATTAGTAAAAGCATTGTCTTCCTTTTTCTCTGAATACGATGAAACTTGCTCAGAGAAATCTCCCTTTACTTTTTTAATGTAAGCAACTGCATCAGTGAAACCATCCGCAAATTTTTCAAAATCTTCTTTGTACAAGAAAAGCTTATGCTTTTCAAAATGAAAGCGCCCCTCCTTATCGAAGATCTTTTTGCTTTCGGTGATGGTCAGATAATAATCGTCTTTTCGGGTAGCTTTAACATCAAAGAAATAAGTCCTTTTACCGGCCCGTACTATCTTTGAAAAAATCTCCTCCCGATCATGTTGATCATTTCCGCCACGTTTATCATTTTCCTCCATATGCCCCAGGTATCTAGATTAGGATAACAAAGCCAAAAATATAAAAAATATACTAAAGTTAGAATCTGACACTAAAAATCTTTGGGTGAGTTATACTTTAATAATATTTGAAATAATTAAAAAAAAACTACCTTTGCGAGCCCGATATAAATAAACAGCATTAGTTCTTTAAGCTTATGATTAGCAGACGACTACTTAGAATAAAGGCACTTCAGATAATTTATTCCTACCATATGTCGGACAACCCAAGCCTGAGCAAAGCTGAGAAAGAATTGCTTTTTAGTGTTGGGAAAAGCTATGAATTATATCACCTCATCCTGCTGCTGATCCTTGAAATTGCCACTTTTGCTGAAAATAGGATCGAAATAAAAAAATCAAAACACTTTCCAACTGAAGACGAATCTAATCCCAACACTCTATTCATTCTGAATCCAATTATTTCCAAATTGAGGGAGAATGATTCCTTCCTGAGGTATATCGATCAGCATCATATGTCATGGGCCAATTATCCCGAGTTGATAAAACATTTGTACACAAGGATGATTGAATCCGAAGAGTACGATAAGTATATGAGCTCCACCAGCCTAAGTTTCAGCGAACATCGCAATTATATATTTTTCATAATTGAAAGTATTTTAGTTCCCAACGAGTACCTTGGTCAGATCCTTGAGGAGAGAAGTATTTTCTGGAATGATGATATTGACTTTGCCGCCGGAATGGCAATAAAAACTCTTGGGAAATGCAAGGAATCAAACACCGTGAAAATGTTCCCGATGTATAAGGATGAGGAGGATCGGAAGTTCCTAATTAATCTTTTTCGCAAATCCATTGTTAATAGAGATGAGAATAGAGAATTAATAAAGAAGTTCACAAAGAATTGGGATTTCGACCGGATAGCAAAAATGGACATTCTGATAATGCAAATGGCGATTACAGAAGCTATTGAATTTCCTTCAATCCCTACCAAGGTAACTCTAAATGAATACATTGAAATTGCTAAATATTATAGCACAGAAAAAAGCAGTATGTTTATTAATGGAATTTTAGATAATGTATTCCATACCCTGAAAACCGAGAAACTTATTAAAAAAATCGGTCGGGGCTTGATTGGAGAATCAGAATAAACATTATTACCCGTTTTATAATACTAAGACGATTATTTACTTTGAATCATTAATTTTGTAAGCGTATAAGTTTTGTAAAAAATGAAAAAGCAAATTTTTATTCCAATTATATCTTTGTTTCTACTGGCTCAGTTTATATCATGTCAGCAAAAACCATTGAATAATGAAGATACCACAGTATCAGCTGATCTTGTTAATAATCCAATTTCTGCCGATGGCGATAAGGAGAAAAGCAAATTACCTGTTATGGAATTTGAGACAACCACTCACGACTTCGGTTTACTCGTTCAGGGAGATAAAGTAGCAAATACATTTAAGTTTGTAAATACCGGTGGTGCAGACCTGATTATCTCAGCTGCCAATGCAACCTGCGGGTGCACTGTTCCTAAATTCAGCAGAAAACCTATCAAACCGGGTGAAGAAGGTAAAATCGAAGTAGTTTTCGACACAGCCGGAAGATCGGGTGCACAACACAAAACAATAAGCATCCTAACAAATGCTCAACCCAATACAATTCGAGTGGAAATTGAAGCAGAAATATTCGTACCAAATAAATAACAACCCAAAATAAAACTATAAAATGAATTTATCAATTATCCTTTTATTACAAGAAGCTACTGGCAAACAACAGAGTCCGTATTCTTCATTATTATTCTTCGCGGTATTAATCATCATATTCTATTTCTTTATGATTCGTCCGCAAATGAAAAAGCAAAAAGATTTACGTCAATATCGTGAAAATCTCAAAAAAGGAGACAAGGTTGTCACCTCAGGTGGTATTTATGGTAAGATTGTCGAAATTAAAGATAACACCGCCATGGTGGAAATTGACCAGGACGTCAAGATTAAAGTCGACCGGGGATCTATTGTGCGTGGAGCAGAAGACCTCGCCGACCAGCAGAAAAAGTAGTAGGAAGAGGGTGTTTCAAAAGCATGAAAATCAGTATTCTCACGCTTTTGAGACATCTTCTTTTTTATAAAATATGTCTGAGAACGGATTTTTTAAGAATATTCCCGGGATGATCACCCGTGAAAAGCTCCGGCCTAATAAAAGGCTGTTCATATTCCTCATATTCATTGGCATAGCTACCTTTATTTGGTTTCTATGGATTTTGGAAAAAGAATATACTTCTATAATATCTAATCCAGTTGAATATGTTGGCTTACCTTCAGACATGGTTTTGGTTAACGAGCTTCCATCAAGAATTCAAATGGATGTAAAAGGTAGAGGTTTTACTCTACTCTGGCATAACTGGGATATTTCAAAAAGCCCGCTTCAAATTGATTTTAAAGCCCTTAACAGGGAGCCCCTCAATGTTAATGTTGGCCAAAATTTAGTCCTGCCCCTGAGTTCTATCACGACCCGCCTGGAAAACCAATTGCCAAACATCTCTGTACATTCAGTTTTTCCTGATTCTGTCTCTTTCGTGTTTGCGAGAATGGTAAATAAAATAGTTCCTGTAGTTGCTGATCTGGATTTAGAATTTGAGAAACAATACATGCTGCGTGGAGGTATAAAAATAATCCCCGATAGTATCGAGATATCAGGCCCTTCAATTATACTCGACACCCTCAAGTCAGTTTTCACAAGCCCGCTCAAACTAAAAAAAGTTAAGAAGAATATTCAGAAAAACTTGAACCTGGTGGAGATTCACGATAAACTCAGCTATTCAAAGAAAAGCATTCAGGTAGAAATCCCTGTTGAACAATTTACCGAGAAAAACCTGGAAGTGCCAGTTTATGGGATAAATGTTCCCGATTCATTGCACCTCAAACTTTTTCCAGCAACTGCACAATTAACTTTCAGAGTAGTTGTGTCAGAATTCGAGGCTGTTCAGCCTGAAAATTTCAATTTGAGCGTAGACTACTCCAATATCAGTGAGGGAATTCCAGCGAGGTTATCTATTTTGATTCTTCAAGCCCCAGAGTACATCAGCAATATTAAGATCAATCCTGAAACTATTAGCTATATACTTGAAAAGAAATGATCTGTGTAGGACTTACTGGAGGAATTGGAAGCGGAAAATCATATATAGCTCAGATTTTCAACAGCTTGGGTATTCCTGTTTACGAGGCTGACTCGAGGGCGATGGAAATAACAAACACTATACCTTCAATACGGAAAAAAATAATTTCCATTTTCGGGGAGCAAGCCTATCAACACAACAAGCTTAATCGCAAATGGATTGGAGATCAGGTATTTGATCACCCAAGCCTTCTACAGAAACTTAATGATATTATTCATCCTGAGGTTGATCTCGATTTTGCTATATGGTGTTCAGAAAATACTGCTTCTCCTTACCTTATTAAAGAGGCGGCAATCCTTTTTGAAACAGGTAGCTATAGTCAACTGAACTTCAATATCCTTGTTACTGCGCCTGATAATCTTAGAATAGCACGTGTTAGTGAACGAGATCAAATGAGTCCTGATCAGATAAGGAAACGAATGCAAAACCAATGGAGTGATGAGGATAAACTAAAATTAGCTGATTTTGTTATCATAAATGATGGCGAGGCACTTATTTTGCCTCAGATTATAAATATTCATGAGAAATTAATAAAAATGCAGTAATGGGAAAGTTTGGAAAATGGATTGGCGGTGGATTAGGCTGGGCCTTTATGGGCCCTCTGGGTGGTTTACTTGGATTTGCTCTGGGTTCAATCCTTGATGAGGGAGGTAACCAGGTTTTAAAAGGACAAGGGCGTCAGGCCTCCGCTACTACCCGCGGTGATTTCGTATCCAGCTTAGTTGTATTAATAGCAGCTGTAATGAAAGCAGATGGTAAGGTAGTTAGATCAGAACTGGATTATGTAAAAGTATATTTTACTCAGAGTTTTGGGCAGGAAACTACCCGGGATGCTATGCTTATTCTCAGAGATATTCTCAAACAAAATATCCCGACTGAGGAGATCAGTCGGCAGATAGGACGTCATATGGATTATAGCTCCAGACTGCAATTGGTACATTTTCTTATCGGGGTATCAAAAGCAGATGGAAGGGTAAGCGATTCGGAGATTAAGGC
>JAUVKA010000308.1 GCA_030592205.1 Bacteroidota bacterium
CAACAGCATGCGTAAGGGGTGATGGGCCAGATAGGTATCCCAGACCCAGTCGTCCACATAGAAAGGTTGGTCGCTTTCATGTACCTGGAGGTCATAAGCGCTATAATACCTGCCATCCTCATTAATATTCACCATGCGTTCATAACATCGGTACAGCGAGGTATAGAAAGTCCGCCGTTGGGCATCTGTGCCTCCTTTTACCTGAATGGCTCCGAGTTTTTCAGACCAGGCCTTTTCCGCCTGGTCTTTCAGGACATCAAAATCCCAGGCTGGAATCTCTTTCTCAAGGTTGGCTTTGGCCTGTTCTGCATTGATGAAGGAGATCCCATATTTAAACTCGATGCTTTGATCTCCCTCCGTGGGAAATTCAAATAATGCCACGGGTTCTACCTTGCTTGTTTTTCTCCTGGTGTTCACCCGGGTCTGCTGGTTCAGGGCTCCATTCCCCGGGATATTGAATTCGCCATACATATAGGCCTTCATACCCATAAAGACCTCTTCACCTGAAATGGTGTTCCCTGAAATGATATGCCATTCACCACCCTGGTTGATCTGGAGCTTCACTAATGGCTTGCTTTTTTCAGGAAAGGTAAACTTGAAATACCCGGTTTTTCTGCCAGGAGTGAATTCCGTCCGGATGTCCGAATCAACAAAGTAGGTGGAATAATAATGGGGGCGTACAGTTTCCAGGTCGTGGTCATACATATGGCGATCCTTCCACATTTCATCATCAACCGGACATGCATAGGGCATGATGCCGAAAAGTTCTCCTTTCCGGTGCGATATGATGGTCAGGGGGAAAAAACTGACCTGGTCGTCCAGATAATCAGTACGAAAAGGATGCATCCGGACCATCTGATTGGGCAGGTGGACCGTGGGACGTGTAGGCTGAAGCATATGTCCTACCCCGCCAATGTGTGGATCCACATAGGAGAGGTTCGATTTTGTTTCAGGCCTGGGTGTGCAAGCGGCCAGCAGGCAGGCTGCAACAAATCCTGAGATAAATATTTTTCTGAATTGTGTTTGCAGAATTCTGTCTTTCAGGAGGTGTAAATTCATTCTTAGTTGTTTTTTGCAATAATCTTATACTTCCCCGATTCTAAATTAAAAACACCATCAGTAATCTCTGCATCAATGGATGTTTGACCGCTTATGTTGATCATCTCGAAAGATGAATTTTTATAATCTTCCGGAATCATGATTTTGGCTGATGCATCTTTGGGTATCTCAATGTTCATGGTAAAGGTATTCGCTTCAATTTCCCAATTTGATGCTATAACTCCTTTTGGGGATTTGAATGTACAACTAACCCAATTAATGTCACCAACAGGTTTAGGTGCTATAATTATATCGCTGTAAGCTACTGAATTTGTATCCTGATAAATTCCACCAAGTCCGGAATAAAACCACTCCATCAGGTGCCCGAGCATCATATGATTATTTGAAACATCGGATAAAGCAGACCAACTTTCAGTTAATGAAGTAGCTCCCTTTTTTATCTGGTAACCATAACCGGGATGGTCACTTCTGTTATTCATTTTGTAAAGGATGTCCGACCTTCCGTTCTTGCTTAATACTCGCACAAGAAAATGGTACCCTATATCGCCTGAGGTTAGAGCATAATCGTTGTTTCTGATTGAGCTAATCAGATTATTAAGAACCAATTCTTCATCATCTTCTGGTAATATACCGGTGTAAAGAGGCATGGCATAAGAAGTTTGACTTCCGTTTGAACATACCCCCGTTTTATCGTCATAAAACCTATTCAGAAAAGCAATTTTTACTTTTTCAGATAGCCTGATGAATTTTTCATAATCTTCAGGATGACTCATCATTTTAGCTGTTTCAGCAACTATCTGTAAATCGTAATAATAGATTGATGTTGCTGTTACCGCTTTTGGTGTTAATTGTACATGACCGGGATGCTCGGGACCGAGATCACACCAGTCACCTAGACCGTGATCGAGAATGTGGTTTTGAGCCTTGTTTTCCAAGTACATTACATATCGCTTCATCATGGGATAAGCTCTCTTTAACACTTCTTTATCACCATACCAATTATATATTTGCCAGGGAATAATAACTGCGGCACTTCCCCACTCTGGCGAGTCACGAAATCCCCCTTTAAACGGAACATATTCAGGTGCAATATCAGGTACCAGCCCATTTTCGAGCTGCGAATCCATCATATCTGTTACAATTTTACTGTACAAGGCATGTATATCAAAATTATAATGCATTGAAGGACCAATAAGGTAGGCTTGTTCAAGCCAGCCAAGTTTTTCACGATGTGGGCAGTCGGTGGCTACACTTGCCATATTGCTCTTGATTCCCCAATTAATCAGTTCGAAAATCTGATTAAAAAGCGTATCGGAGCAAGTAAATGAACCTACCGTTGGCGATGAATTACGGGTGTGAAGCATTTTAAGCTCGACAATTTCCGTTTTCTTCTCAGCATTTTCCGGTTCAATAATTTCAAGCTCTGCATACCGGAATCCGTAATAGGTAAACCGTGGTTGCCACTCTTCTACACCTTCGCCCTTAAGGATATAGTTAAATTCATAGGGGCCTCCTCCGCTACGCTGAGTAATATTTCCTTCGCTATTAATTAGCTCATCGGGACGTATTCGAATACGTGCTCCCCTGTTCCCTTTAACTTTGAGGGAAATGATTCCAGAGGCATTTTGTCCAAAGTCGTAAATTGTTTTGCCTGTTCTCGATGTGAGAATTTCCTGAACATCAAACTTCTGCATGACTTTAAGTGGATAATCTGTCTCAGCTACAAGTTCTCCAATAGAATCGCTAAGAATAACAGGTCTTTGCCAGCTTAAATCATCAAATCCGGAAGTATTCCAGCTTGCTTGCTCGAGAGTAGCATCATAATCTTCTCCTCCGTATATGCTGCTGAAAGTAATTGGTGAAGAGCTAACGCTGCAGTGATCATCGGAAACAATATTTTTTACCGAACCATCTTTAAATGTAATTCTGATATTAAAGATTAATCTTGGATAGCCATAGGCAACTACCAACTTCCGGTAACGTTCGCGATTGATATTATAAAAGCCATTGCCTACTATGACACCGATTACATTATCTCCATTTTTTAATTGTTCTGTAATATTATAAGCGTTGTATAAACAGCGTTTTTGATAGTTGCTCCAGCCGGGCGACAAAAAACTATTGCCAACTTTTTCGCCATTTATATATAACTCATAATGTCCCAGTCCACAAATATTAATTTCAGCATGCTCGATATCCTTAGTTACATCAAACTTTTTTCGAAACAATGGTACAACAGAGCGTTCGACGCATTTATCTCCCAGATTATCGCCCGAACCCTCAATAGCCGGTACTACTTTCATGCTATCATCGAGTTGTTCAAATGCAATCCATTCGGCATTTGCCCAGGTGTCGCCAGTTTCATTTTCGGTTTTTATGCCTTTACAGGAACTTAGAAATATGGCTGCAATAAATGTTATTGTGAGGCTTTTCATTAAATATTTTTTAATTCTTGTTTTAGTATCCAGACATCTGCTACCCTCGATTGCTTTCGCCAGTTCAGGTGTCCTTCATCGGGTTCATCAAATGTGATTTTCAACTTTCCCTCTTTTATCAAATCATTCGGAAGAGGAAATTCTTTAAACTGTTCGAAACCTTTGTCGTATTTGGTGGGTTTTAACCGCTCTCCATTTGCGCGCAACAATGCCTCACCGTAGCCTGTTACCCGGATTAAATAGTCTGCATCCGAGTCAAGTTCATCGTACTGCAATACGGGAGAGAACTGGAACAACTGAGTAGATATCACATGTCTGGCATCGGCACTTGAGATATTATCGTAGAAACTTCCATCTCCCGGGTTTTCGTATGTTCTGATAAATTCCAGCCTGGCCAATTTTTCATCTTCAGATTTCAACTTCTTTATTTCTGTAAACTTATCTTCCAGCCACCACCTGTTATTTAGGGGATAATCGATAAAATCGAGTACAGCACCTCTTTCATATCCGGAAGCATGGTACTTAAGAATAATCATCTGTTTATAATTACTTGAATATCTAAAGGTTAACTTGCAAGGAACAGTTTCCAAACCCAATCAACAAGCGTATGTGTAAGTATTGCAGCAAATAAATTGTTTCCACTCTTTCTGTATGCCCACCCGTAGCCCAGTCCGGCAATTGTTGCTAAAGAAACATAGGTGATTTGCATGGATAAGTCATTTACATTGTTCCAGTGCATGATTCCAAAAGCCAGTGAAGATATGGCCATTGGAATCCATTTTTTGGAAAATACTTTTTCAAGTCCTCTGAGCAGGATTCCTCTGAAAAAGAGCTCCTCAGGCAATGCTACAGTTAGAAACAGTCCGATAAAATGAGCCGCTGACTTTGGAATATCATAGGTTTCAGGAATAGAAAAACTTAGAAACCCTGTTAAAAGTCCGGGCGGAACCACCACCACCATTATAATGATCAATGAGAGAAGAGCTATAAGGAAATCTTTAATGTTTGGAACCAGGTTAAAACCAATATCAGTTCCCCTGTATCCATACCACCCGATTACAGCTATAACAGAAACTGCAACAGACCACCACGTATAATCAAGGGATGGTTGCAATTCCATATACCAGCGAAGGTCAAGGGGGATCCAGAGGATAACCCAAATGGCTAAATCAGTCCAGTTCAATTTGAATTTTTCATCTTTTGCCTGTTTTAACAGACCAAAGACCACAAAAACAATTAAAGCAAAAATGAGGGTATAATAAGGATTAAAATTGCCAGTTATTATTCCCGGTATCGCAAATAGGAGGGATATTCCACCAGCTACGTAATAGAGCGAGTTTTTATTTCCTCTCAGCCAATCAATAAACTGACCCGCTCCTTTGGGCGAACCCAGGGCCAGCATAAGTCCTAAAAGTGGGGACAGACTTAGAAGCCCTGCTATGATTGAGGTTGTGGTACTATTGGAATTAGCAGTCGAGACAGAATATATCAGGACAGCACCCAATAAGGTCCATATCAGCCAGAGTATAATGAATCTTCTTTTACTCATACTTGTTTACTTTTTTCGTCCATCATTTTGTATAACTATCTGTTTTCCAGTATATTTAATAGTGTGGTCAGGGTCTTCAGCAGGTTCCACACCAATGCCGTGTCCCTCCCTGACCCAGACTATATTGAATGTCCTCTCCTTAAGCATTCCCGGAAATTTACCC
>JAUVKA010000138.1 GCA_030592205.1 Bacteroidota bacterium
AAAGCATCATGACGGTTTCTGCCTTTATAACTCCAGGTATACTGAATTTGATGTGATGTCAACTCCCTTTAAAAGAGATATCATGAAGGAACTCGCGGATGCTTGTCATGATGCAGGAATAAAGATTTGTTGGTACCATTCCATTATGGACTGGCATCACCCTGATTACCTTCCCAGGCGGGGTTGGGAAAAAGATCGAACGGAAGAAGGAGCCGATTTCGATCGCTATTTTGAATATATGAAGAAGCAGCTTAAAGAGCTGTTAAGCAACTATGGACCTATAGGTGTTCTATGGTTCGATGGAGAATGGGAGAATACATGGAATAATGAATATGGAGAAGAACTATACCACTATATCCGTAGTTTACAACCAGATATAATAATTAACAACCGGGTAGGAGCCAGCCGCGCGGGCATGGAAGGCCTTACTCAGGAAGGTGGCTTTGGTGGCGATTTTGGAACTCCCGAACAAACAATCCCGGCAACCGGCCTACCAGATTTGGATTGGGAAACATGCATGACCATGAATAGGCACTGGGGCTACAATGCTGTTGACAAAGACTTTAAATCCAGCAAGGATCTCCTGCAAAAACTTGCTGATATTTCCTCAAAAGGAGGGAACTTCCTTCTTAATGTTGGCCCCAAAGCAGATGGAACATTTCCAAAGGAAAGCATCGATAGGCTGGCTGACATAGGTAAGTGGATGGATATCAATGGAGAGGCCATTTATGGAACACAAGCCAGTCCATTTAAGTCATTATCCTGGGGCCGTTGTACCCAGAAGTCACTTGAGGGGGGAACTCGTTTGTATTTACACGTTTTCGACTGGCCGGAGAATGGCAAATTACTTGTTCCCGGATTGGGAAACCAGTCAATAAGGAGCTTTATCCTGTCTGATCCAAATCAGGACGAACTTAGTATAACACGAAAAAGAGATGCTATTGAGATCGAATTGCCAGAGAAGGCTCCGAATCCATTTAATTCAATTGTAATTCTTGATATTGTTGGCGATCCAGTTGTTTTTGAAGCACCTATGATCGAAGCCGGTATGTCAAATTTCGTCAAGGAATTGGAAATACGAATCATTAAAGATGAAAATCAGTCGGAAATACGCTACACGATGGATGGCAGTGAGCCTGATGAAAACTCACCCTTATATTCAGATCCCATAATACTTAATACAACAACCACCATTACAGCTTGCTGTTTCCTTGCAGAAAATCCTATAAGCAATTCAGTTTCCCGTACTTTTCAAAAAGTAATTCCTAACTCAGGTATTTCTGTTCCTGGATTAAAAAGTGGACTGAAATATAATTACTACGAGGGAGAATGGGATCAAATCCCATCTTATATTGGAATGACAGTAAAAAAACAAGGCGTTGCAGAGAATTTCGATTTGGCCGCCAAAGAGATTGAAGAAAATTTTTCAATTGATTATCTGGGATTTATTGATATTCCTGAAGATGGGGTTTACCTATTTTACCTGACTTCAGATGATGGCAGTATATTGTACTTTGGAGATGAGGTATTGATCGATAATAATGGTCTTCACGGAGCAACAGAATTATCCGGAGAAATAGCCCTGGGTAAAGGAATCCACGAAATCAGAATAAGTTACTTTGAAAAATCCGGAGGTAACATGCTTAATCTAACCTGGGAAGGACCAGGGATAGAGAAACAAACCATTCCTTCAAAACGCTTATTTCACATTAATTAATCGTATAAGTCGATCTATATCAGTCTTGGATTTTTATTAATTTTATAGTTAAAACCGTCCCCTCAGTTTTTAGTATTTCAATATTATAATTGTGATGCCGCGATTTCCTACAAGGGTATTGGTTTCCATTGTCATAGGCTTGATTCTATCTGCTTGTCAGAAAGACAATCTACCCCCGATATCGCTCTTCACTGTTTCACCCCACCAGGGCGATTCGCTCACTGTATTCTATTTTGATGCCAGAGAAACATTTGATCCTGAAAGTCCTGATTTTGGCATACAGATACGTTGGGATTGGGACGGAGATTCTAATTGGGATACAGAATATGCTCAGCAGAAGGAATATGCAGAGCGATTTAAGGGGCAGGGACAAAGAATTATAATTATGGAGGCTGTCGATCCTCATGGTTTGATCTCTCAAAGCCGCGACACAATTTATCTATATGAGGATAATCCATTTCTTGACACACTGACTGATCCCCGCGACGGACAAAAATATTCAACTGCCAGAATCAATGGCTATTGGATTATGACCGATAATCTAAGCTATGGTATGCTGCTGCCTGATTCAATCGCTCAAACAAATAATGAACAGGTAGAATACTATGGCTTTATGAATTCACAAGATAATCTGGCCTATGGTGGACTATACACTTGGGATGAGGCTCTGGATTACGAGTATAAACCAGGTCTTCAGGGAATTTGTCCTCCCGGATGGCATATACCTGAGGTTTATGAATGGGAGAAAGCTCTGGCGATTTTCCCTTTGTCGGGAATTGGCCTGAATTACTACATGGGGCCCGATTCCCCTTCTGGTTTTAATCTCAACTTTTACGGAATGATGAATTTCATTACTCCGGGCGACAGCACCCTTGGCTACTATTACGAAGGTACGGCTGTTGCTTATTGGTGCTCAGATAAGCCGATCAAAATACTCCAGGATCCTGATGAATATATTCAGAGGATTGTTTTCCAAAAGTATTTTTGGAGTATCGTTCCCCACTTGTACAAGCATAGCGATTACAACAATCACGAGCCGATTTACACTTACGCCAGTTATATAAGGTGCTTTAAAGATAAGACGTAAGACGGAAGACGCAAGATCTAAGACAGAAGAAATTAGAATTATGAGTTATAAATGCGCTGGTTAACATATATATCGTCTTTATTTATTCTGATATACATTTTCGGTTGTGAGACGGAATTTGATCCGATTAGTCCGGCTGATACAATTCCTGTGGTTTTCTGTCTTTTGGATAATTCTGATACTGCCCACTGGGTAAAACTTTCCCGCACTTTTCTCCTTGATGAAGCCCTAAAACCTGATAATCTTCCCTTCGATTCCCTTGGCTTTCCTGAAGCAAGAGTTTTCCTTGAAAAGTGGAATGGAGATTATTTATATGCCAGGGCAGAGTTGAATCCCGATGAAATACCAAGAGATCCGGGCATATTTCCAAAAACACCCAACCCACAGTATTACTTGAAGAAAGAGGAAAGCACCCTCATCTTTTTTTCAGATCCAAACCCACAAGACCTTGTAAAACTTATAATTGACATCCCTGACATGCCCGTTGTTTATTCAGAAGCTGTGCCCTTAGCTTCCATCAATGTTAGAATTCCGCGAAAAGATGGAGATAATCCATATCTATATGGCGAAAAACCATATGAGATAACATGGTCGGCTGCAGGTTATTATCATGAACTGTTTTTGGAGTTTTGTTACGAGGATCATTATGACGATTCTGTGGCTTATCGTTCGGTAACATGGAAAGAATTCCATAGTATACCTGGCTATGATAATCTACCTTATACTGAACCGGTATTAGGACAGCATCTTATGATCAGAATTGCAGCTAACATTAAGCCTGACAAACAGGTTAGGTACAGAACTTTTGACCGTATCAAAATTCATTTTTATGCAACGGACAAATACTTGTACACCCACAAACTTACGGAACAGATTAAATCAATCGACCAGACAGGCATCCAGTTCAACAATATTGTAAATGGACTAGGGCTGTTTGGAGCCAGAAGTAAAGCCGAACGATGGTTTGTTTTGGGCTTTGTTGAGCTGGACTCCCTCACCAAAGGCCAATTTACCAAGGATTTGGGGTTTGTGGATTGATAGGACAAGGAAAAACAGCGAATTGACATTCCCCGCAGGATGATCCTACCTGTGCCTTAAAGGACCGGGACTAGCCCGGTCCCTACGGTCTATTTCCAACTTTTTCTTTTACCTTACTTTTGCCTTCCTGCCTTATCTCAATGACGCCTTCGTGAAAATGTGATCCGGAATGTTTACATCAAACTGAATATCAGTAATTATAAACTCCGTTCCATCTCCTCTCTTTAGCATATCCTTATAGTGGATCTTTGTTGGGAACCAGCGTCCTTCAATCTTTTTAACATCAGATAAAACAGTACGCTTCAACAGTTTGCCACCTTTTGCATACAATTCCTCCTTTAAGGGGATAAGTTTAGACTTGTCGATCCATTGTTTGCGTCCATGATAGGTCACATCCGAAACTTTGGCAGTCAGCTCTATTACATAGCAATCGACCCCTTGAAACTCCTCATTGCCCTTAAGCTCTGCATCATAAACATCCTGGAGTTTTCTATCCTCCATCATATCCTCATATGAAAGGTCTGATCCCATAACAGACTGCCTAAGCATATGTCCTGATATCTGGATAATCCTGTCAGTTGATGGAGAATAGAACCATAATTTATCCTCCAGTTTCAGCATCTTGGTTCCCTTTTCTCTGGCAGGAGCCAGGTATTCTGTATAAGACTGATTATCGCCCGCTGTCCAGGATTTCATTTCCATTGTCCTTGATCCTCTGGCTGCGTGGACAATCATCTGTGAGGTATAAACCCTATTTTCTGATGACATATTTTGATCGATCTGATCAAGTATTTGCTTGGCGGTTGGTTCCTGGGCAAAACCCAGAGTACATATTAACAAACCACCGATTATCATTATAGTTTTCATGATTCCAATTCTTTAAATAATCTTGCTGTTTTCCTTTTATAAATGCCAATTCCAGCCAGCATTGTACCCAATACAGTTGCAAAAACGCCGGGGATGAATCCTATATAAAATGTAACCGGAGTAACTTTGCTCTTAAATACCGAAGGCATCATTATGGAATTGTTTTTCATCATTCCTGATATATCAATTCCGTTATTCTGCATCCAGTATGAAAATGCCAGTCCAATAGCAGCACCAATGACACTACCAATAATCCCAATCAAAATTGACTCTAAGATCATGCTATTGTAAACATGGGACTTGGTTTCACCCATAGCCAATCTGACACCAACTTCACCATATCGTCTCAAGCCACCTAACAAACCGGCATTCCACAATACCAATGACATCGCAATCACAAATATTGCAATAATAATTGCCACCATGTTTTCAGCATAATCCAGGTAAGAACCAATCATAGAAAGATTTCTGAGGGTATCAGCCTGGGGTGAGTAAGTATCTTCTATATCAGAATACTTTGAGTTAAAGTTTTCGCAAAAGGCAACAGCCTCTTCATCAACATATTGACCTGAATTTAAAAATCCCAGTAATTCACCTGCCCCATCTGGCATGTCCAAGGCTAACCTGGCATCTTCAATATCCATAATCATTGCTCCCTTGTCGAGAACACTGGAACCAAATCTGACTGTGCCAGCCAGGGTAAAATTGTAAAATGCCATTCCCCCTAAAGCTGTGGAACCAAAAAATGTCAGTTGTTCCCCTGGTTCAATCTCAAGCTTAATAGCAAAATCATCACTTAATAGAACTTCCCCTGGTTTATCCGGTAATTCACCTCTGATAAGAGATGATTCCAGGCTGAACCTTTCAATTTCTGTAGAACCTTCTCCCAGTAAATTTATTCCCCAGCCAATTCCCGGGCCCTGTGTTTTGGTTTCTCCATTTTCATCAGGAACATCAACCAAGCCACCAAAACGTATTCTTGGGGCCCATTCCATATCAGGATGATCAGCTGATAATCTGTCAATTAACTCTCCGACTTCCAGCAATGCCAGATCATTAGGCATTTGATCTTCCTCTTCAGCATATGCATGGCTCATTATCTTTACATGGCCGGTAGAGAATCGGGCATTCATATCAACCATATCACCCAATACACCGCCCATATAACCGTGCATGGTAACAGTAAGCATAACACCCAGAACCACTACTATAATAGGAAGTAAACTTCTGTGCCTGTCCCTAAGAAGGCCTTTAAATAAAAACTTAATCATTGTACTTTCCCCCTTATTGCATCTGTTGGTTTCATTTTAGAAATCTTTCTGGCCGGAATATAGCTCACAATAGTTGCCGCCAGTAAAACTGCTATTATCGTTCCGACTATAAGGCCAATACTATATTCCGGTATTATTGTATCAGAAATAGCCATTCCAAAGTCTTCTGTGCCTTCCGGCATCGGTATGCCATTCTTTGCCTGACTTAACAATAGGGGGATACCATAAATGGCACCCAAGCCGGCTGCAAGAACAGCATGCATAGCTCCTTCGATAGTAAACAAGCGGACCACCTGTCCTCTGGTCATACCCAGTGCAATTTGCGTCCCGATCTCCCTCTGTCTTCTGAATATCGACAAAACCTGGGTATCAAATATTGCCAGCATTGCCAGCAACAAAAGGATTACATAAAAGATTGATGTTCCAACTGATTTGGCTTGAATGATCTTTGTTACCTCCTCAGTCAGGAATTCAAAATTCTTATAAACGAATTCGGCGCTCAAAATATCCAGGTCATCTTCAGAAGAACTGATTATAATAGTAGCTTCATTAGCTACCTGCATCATCTCCTGAAGTGTATTAAGGGGAATCCATACCTGGCCGGCATCAATTGAAGGAACATTACAAGAAAAAATCTCTGTAATAACAACATCCCTGGCATCAAAGGTACCGTCAACATCCCTCCACCTGATTGTAAGCAAATCCCCCTTTTTAAGCTTGTTTTTCTCAGCCATTCTCTTACCAATTATAGCCGGTATATCGTCCCATTCACCCAGCATTGAAGTACTTGGGAGCTGGACAACATTCTGATTTATAGAAATACCCTTCAGTAGCACTGATTGAACCCTGCCTTCGGGGAATATTGATGCTGTAGTTATTAAAACAGGAGCAAAATCGCCAGCAGCTATGCCCTTGTTAAAATCTACTGGAATATTTGCATGGCTATCCTCAATTGTGAAAGCATCGAAAGGATCATATTCTGTATGCCAGTACTGGGAACCTCCTGTTTCCCAGACTCTCATATCACTTTTGGCCTGACTGTTCCATCCATCCAGCATACCATTCATATAAATGATCATGACATAGGATAGGGATAAAACAAAAACATTCAACCAGGTTCTTAACCCGGCTCCCAAAAGGTTTCTTATTGCTAATTTAATTGCTAACATCTTAAACCTCCATTCTTATTTCTCAATGATTTCGTCTGCAGCAACTTTACCATCATTCAAGTGAATGATTCTTCTTAAATATCCAATTACCTTCTCATCGTGAGTAGCAAATAAGAAAGTTGTTCCAAGGCTCTTATTCAAATCAACCATTGTCTTCAGAATATGATGTGAATTTTCAGCATCGAGGTTGGCGGTGGGTTCATCAGCCAATACAATTTCCGGTCGCTTTACCATCGCCCGGGCAATTGCAACACGCTGGCTTTCGCCACCTGACAATGTTCCCGGCTTTGATTTTGCCCGATCTGCTAATCCTAGCCAATCCAAAGCTTCCATAACTGCTTTTTTTCTTTCGGAGGAAGATTTCTTCAATAACAATAATGGAAACTCAACATTTTCGAAAGCCGTATATACAGGCAGGAGGTTGTAGGTTTGAAAAATAAAACCAATACTTTGATTGCGAAGGTGAGCAGCCTGTTTATGACTTAATTTGGATACAGCCTGCCCCAGAACGATAGCCTCTCCCTGACTTGGACCATCAAGGGAGCCAATAATATTAAGAAGAGTCGTCTTACCAGATCCGCTAGGACCCACTAAACCTGAGAATTCCCCAGAATAAATACTTAAGTCAATTCCCTTCAGAGCCAGAAATTCTCTCTTTCCCATAGGAAAGCTTTTTACTAGTTCCAATAATTGAATTTTTACTTCTTTTTCCATTGTTTTAATGATTATAAACAAACATTACTTGAATACCTTTTCCGGCAAATACATTAGGCTCATCCAGATTCTGATAGATCTGAAATTTATCAGGATTCCAGAAGCCCATTACGTAAAAGCTCCATTTATCATAAACCATCTGCAGGTTCATAAACCGATACCACGATGAATTGGTCCAGTCGTAATAAACCATAGCAGACAAGCTGTAAAACATAGTTAGTGGATAGCTGATTGATACGGCAGAAAAGCTCAGGCCCTTCTCTTTTTCGAGAACCTCATCTGCTTGTCCATAATAGAATTGCTCTGCTATAGCAGTCAGTCCATTGCCAATACCAAAAGTATAATCGGCTCCAACTGTTACCTTTCGACTAAATAATCCCATTTCAAGACCAGGAAAGGCCTCTGAATAGTCGGCCCGCTCAATGCTGGTCTCAAACCATAAGCCAGCCAACAAATCCCACTTCCCGTCTAATCCAATACGCAATTCCGGAATAGCATTCTCCGCAGTGGGTGACAAGAAAGTAATGGCCGCTTCCCGGGGATCAATTTGTCGGTAATGCCCGGATATTGCCATTTCACCATTCCCCGCCGGAATCTGAATACGAGATCCGAATTCAGGCTGCCATTGCCAGGTTGAGAATTGCTCCCAGCCCTTAACCCGCTCATTTCCAACTAATCCCCAGATCCACAAATTAGCGTTATTAAGAAAGTAATATCTGAACAAGGCTGCATAAACCCCATCAGTTAACCTCAAAGGGTCACGTGGATCCATCTTATCAAACCACATAAGAGGTCGAAGCATAGTTGCACTGCCAAAATTTATTTTCTGAAGGCCTACTCGTAATTCTGCCTGGTCACCGGAAATGCTGGCCCAAATTCGATAAGGCTTTAATTTGACCTGTCCATTTATAGAATCAGGGCTAAAATATTCCAGATAAGAATTGGCATTAAAAGACGCTTCGGCTTTGAAACTCAATCCTTTTTCAGTGCTTTTGGAAAGCCTCAATTCAGGAATATACCTCAGT
>JAUVKA010000184.1 GCA_030592205.1 Bacteroidota bacterium
GCCATTTTCTGGATGAGGAGGTGGAAAAAAGCTATAGGGAATTTAGAGAAAAGGGTTATGAAAAAGCTGAAATCTCACCTCTGATAACTGAAAAACTTGATGTACAGCAGATACTCAAAAGTTCGTCAAAGAAATGGGATGGTGGATATGTAATCGCTGGACTAATAGGGCATGGAGATGCCTTTGTTTTGAGAGACCCCAATGGGATACGGCCGGCATTCTGGTATCAGGATGATGAGGTTCTTGTTGTAACATCCGAACGCCCTGTTATTCAAACGGTTTTTAATGTTCCGATTGACTCGATTAAAGAGATTCTCCCCGGTAATGCAGTTGTGGCAAAAAAGAATGGGAATGTTAAAATGCTCTCAATCAATAATTGTAAGGAACGAAAATCATGTTCCTTTGAAAGGATTTATTTCTCACGTGGCTCAGATGTAGATATATACCAGGAACGGAAGAAGCTTGGATATTCTCTGGTTCCCGCCATTCTGAATAGTATAAATCACGACCTTGATAATTCCGTTTTTTCATATATCCCTAATACAGCTGAAACTGCTTTCTATGGGATGATCCAGGGAATTGAGAATTATATTAGAACCATTCAGAAAGAAAAAATTACTACTTGTGGGAATTCGGCTTACCTGGATGCTATACTTTCCATGAAGCCAAGGATTGAAAAAATTGCCATTAAAGATGTGAAGCTCCGGACCTTTATAACTCAGGATCAGGATCGGGACGACCTGGTGGCTCACGTTTATGATGTTACCTATGGGACAATAAATCCAGGGAAGGATCAGCTTGTTGTGATCGATGATTCTATTGTTCGGGGTACGACTTTGAAAAAAAGCATTATTCGAATGTTTGATCGACTAAATCCAAGAAAAATTGTGGTTGTGTCCTCATCCCCGCAAATTCGTTATCCCGACTGCTACGGTATTGATATGGCCAAGCTGGGAGATTTTATTGCATTTAAAGCAGCCATTTCTTTGCTCAAGAAGAAAGGAATGGAGGGCGTAATTACCGAAGTTTACAATAAATGCAAGGCTCAATTATCTTTCCCAAAAGAAGAAATTGATAATTACGTGAAAGACATTTATGCTCCCTTTTCAGATAATGATATTTCCGCAGAAATTGCTTTTCTTCTAAAAACCAAAGAGATAAAGGCGGATGTAGATGTAATTTATCAAAATGTTGAAAATCTGCATCTTGCATGCCCTGATCATTTGGGCGACTGGTACTTTACGGGAGATTACCCCACGCCAGGCGGCAACAAAGTAGTAAACAATTCTTTTATCAAATATATGGAAGGAAGCGACGAAAGAGGGTATTAAGGCTTTATCAGACCTTGTCTTTAAGACTTTATCTCCCTCATTTTTTCTTTTCTTGTTTTTCTTTTCTGGCCAGGATAATTCCTTCCCTGAATAAATTTGGGAAACGAACCCGAATATGGCGTAGGTGGAATGGCCTGATCCGAAGATTATCTCTGATATAGGATACTATATGACGACTAATTTTTTTCTCGTACATATCCTTGTTCGTGATCAGGATACCTGTTTCCTCCACATCTCCGAATTGATTATTGCTGGAAGTGCCAAATGTTTTCATTGTAGGCGATAGGTTCATATAAGAATTTATCATCGGTGGGATTTTTAATCCAAGAGCACGTATCTCTTTTGATAAAATCTTATAATCTTCCTGGTACCCGGAACCGGTAAATACAGGAGCTATGTACTCAATATCTTCAGGAGAAATTAGTGGTTTTATCGGGCTCACTAATTTCTCTTTGTCGGGAAAATGTTTATGAAGAAAATATAGGATCATATCCCGGCCTCTTCGGTTATAATCAGTATACATGGTAACCTTCCCAAAAAAGTATTTGGCATTATCATATTGCAAATACAATGCTCCCAGTCCATCCCATAGATTGTCGAGGGCAAACATACCTTTTCTCGCCAGTTGGCCCGACTGATATATTGGTTGAACAAAAGACCTGCCAAGCTCAATGGTATAAGGCATATAGTCGGTGAGAAACTTTTTCGAGAATTTAAAAAGGCTAAATGTGGAAAGGTGCTTTTTTACCATTTCCGGATCACTATTTAGCTCAGAACATAAAAAATACCGGTAACCACCAAGAATTTCTTTTTCCTTCGAATCCCATACAATCAATTGGTGATAAGGGTGTGAGGAGATGTCATGCGAGTCCACATCCATTTCAAAGCCTGTTCCTCCTCCAGCTTCACGGAAAGAAATCTCCCGCAGCCTTCCTACTTCTCTCATCAGATTGGGTGCTTCGGGCCCGGTAAAAGCAAAAATTTGATTGCCCACAAAATTGGTTTTACGCAAACATCTTTCAGGCCTTAGTTCAGCTATAATCTTATCACGCTCTACCCTTGGAATTATTGGTTTCATTATCTTACGTCTCCCGCGGGAGGATGTATAATAAATAAAGTTACATTTTTTTATTTAGTCCATAAACTATTTCCTTCACATTTTGAGCCCATTCTTCAGGCTGTTTGTCAGTTGTGAAGGTTTTCCAGGATATTGGCTTCCCAAATGTCATTACCAGTTCCTGTTGCCTTTGTTTAAACATTTCATTTGGCAGGTACAACATTTCAATATTCTGACGAATGCCTAGAAACTTTCTCAGATTTGCAAGCCGGTAAAAAAACCCTGATACTCTTCCGTTAATATGAACCGGAAGTATATCTCTCTCATATTCAACCGCTTTTTTGATGAATGTGCGTTTCCATTCCAAATCTTTTATTACGCCTTTTCTGCGTCTGCTTATTAAACCGGCCGGAAAAAAAATGATGGCATGTTTGGATGAAAAAGATTGGTGCATATCTTTTATATACGACTTGACATTACCTCCATGCTTATTTACACCTATGAATTTTGGTCGCATAGGAACTAGATTCATCAAAAGATCATTAGCCATGATTTTAGCCCCATTATCAAGATTATCACTCACAACCTTGGTGAGTCCCACTCCATCAAGACCACCAAGAGGATGATTTGCAACCACAATCACTCTCGGGTTTTCCGGTAGATTATCTAATCCTGTAGTTTTGATATTTACCTCAAATAACTCCAAAGCCCTATCAACAAACTCCAATGGAGGAATATTCTGATTTTGGATAATGAATTCATTTATTTCCTTCTGGTGAACAAATCGTATGAGGTAACGAATCAAAAGGCCTGGCATCCTTTAAAGAAGTATTTCATCCTAAGAGGCAATAACTTTATCGATATCAATAAGATGCAATGCTTCTTCTGGCTTTTTATCCACTTTCATTCTTCTCCCTGGGTTCTTTGTTTAACAAAAATACGAAATATATCATACCACTATGGTTTTACCCCCTGTGTTTTCCCTCTACAGCGCTTAAGTGGGTTTAATCCAGAGATAGCTAATCGAAAAGTTATTAACAGTTCGGGAAGTTTTGTGTCAAAAATTGGGGATATGTGTCAATAAGTGTTTAGTTTTACAACTTAAACCATGCCTATAAATGTCCAGATTCAAAGGAGATCATTATTGTAAGGTGGATTCTAAAGGAAGAATCCTGTTTCCATCGAGGCTCAAGAAACAGATGCCTGCGGAGGCTGGGGATGTCTTTATTGGCAAGATCAATACTTTTGAAAAAGGCCTGATTCTTTATCCTGAAAATGTTTGGAATAAGCTGGTCAAGAGAACATTAAAAAAGCTCAACCCATATAAGGCTAAGCATAATGAATTTAAGAGAGACTTTTTCAGGGATGTAATTGAAATGGAATTGGATGGCTCTGGAAGGGTATTGTTATCACGTCGTTTTTTAGAAAAACTGGGGGTAATTCCCGGTGAGGGGGAGGAAGTTGTACTGGCTGGCCAGGGTGACGTAGTAGAGTTAATGTCAAAAGAAAAGTATGAGGGAACTCAATTGACCGACGAACAAAGAGTTTCAATCGCAGAGGATGTAATGGGTGATTTTGAATGGGAAGATGAAGAATAATGACAAACAGCAATTACCACATACCTGTTCTGCTAAAGGAAAGCATGGCAGGATTGGCTTTGCATCCCGAGGGGATCTACCTAGATCTGACATTTGGTGGGGGAGGCCATTCGCGGGAGATCCTATCTATCTTGGATAAGGGTCGGCTGATTGCATTTGATCAAGACCCGGACGTAAAGGATCACCTTATTCTGGATGAGAGGTTTCTTTTTATCAATCATAATTTTCGCTTCATGCATAATTTTCTGTACTACTATCGTGTAGGACAGGTGGATGGAGTGCTGGCAGATCTGGGTGTTTCATCCCATCAGCTGGACAAGGCGGTAAGGGGATTTTCCTATCGGTTTGATGCTCCGCTTGATATGCGTATGAGCCCAGGTATAGGGGAAAATGCAAAGGAGATTATTAATGAGGCAAGCAGGGAAAGGCTTATTAGAATAATTCGGGATTACGGAGAAATAAACAGGGCCGGATATTGGGCTGATCAAATAATAAGAGTAAGGGAATCATCACCGATTAAAATGACCCATCAGTTGGTTGAATGCATGAAGCCTTTACTGAAGAAAGGGAAGGAAAACAAGGACCTGTCAAGGTTCTTTCAGGCATTGCGAATTGAAGTCAACCAAGAAATGGATGGCTTGAAGGAAATGCTTAAGCAGTGTGTAAACTGGATCAGACCAGGTGGTCGGCTGGTTGTTCTTAGCTACCATTCGATCGAAGACCGTTTGGTGAAGAATTTTATCAATGCCGGAAATACTGAAGGGATTGTAAATAAGGACTTTTTTGGAAACAAACTGGTGCCCTTTAAAGCAGTAAACAGAAAAGTGATCCTGCCCGGAGATGAAGAATTGGCGAAAAATCCAAGGGCGAAAAGTGCAAAACTTAGAATTGCAGAACGATTACCCGATGAAAAAGAAAAATAAGCATAGAAAAGAGTTCGTAAGCCCTCGTCAGGAATTGAAGGAGTCGAAACGACTTACGGTCAAGGACATTCTGGGCGGAGGAGTTTTGTCAAGGGATGTAGTGATCAGACAGGTACCATTTCTGCTTTTTATGTTTGTTCTGCTCATATTCTATATCGGGAACCAATATCAGGGGGCAAGGATCATGAAAAATGTTCTGCAAGTTGAGGCCCGGTTAAGGGTATTACGTACAGAATCTATCTCAATAGCTTTTGAACGCATGGAAATGAGCAAGCAATCAGAAGTAATAAAAATGGTGAAGGAGAAAGGCCTGCCTTTACAAGAGGCTGTTCTACCTCCATATAATATTGAATTGAAATAATAAGTCTTGAAAATCAAAGGAACCATATTATCACGTATTGGCTGGATTTATGTCCTGATGTTACTCGGGGCAGTGGGGATTATGGGTAAGGTTCTCTTTCTGCAATTTGTTGAAGGTGAGGAATGGAGGGCGAAGGCAGATTCCCTGAGTCAGCGCTCCAGAATAATTCCTGCCAGCAGGGGTAATATTTTGGATAGCAAGGGCAATCCCATCGCCAGTACCATTCCCAAATTCGACTTAGCTATAGATCCGAACAGTATTGGCATCAAATCTGAGGACTATCAGGCTGAATTGCCTGGCTTGGCTAAAGGTTTGGCGGAGCTTTTCGGGGATAAAACAGCATGGGAATATGAAAATATGATTCGCAAGGCTAATAAGAGCGGAAGTCAGTATCAGATTCTAAAAAGAGGCTTATCATACAGTGAGGCTCAGCTGGTTAAACAACTGCCTCTATTTAGGCACGGCCAGTTCAAGGGAGGAATGATTCTGACCCAAAAAAACACCAGGGTAAATCCTTACGAGCTCCTTGCAAAGCGAACGATCGGATATGTTCAGGAGGGCCAATCCGGTAAAATGATTGGAATTGAGGGAGCTTATGATACACAACTTCGAGGTAAGAGTGGGATGAGAAATGAATACCGGCTGGGTAGCAATAACTGGATCCCAACCAGCAGTGAGAACTTTGTTGAACCCCGTGATGGATTTGATATTGTTACCACAATTGATATGAATTATCAAGATGTTGCAGAACAGGCACTTTACGAATTATTGGTTGATAAAATGGCTCATCATGGTTGTGCCGTTTTGATGGAAGTTGCCACTGGTGAAATTAAAGCTATGGTTAATCTGTCGCGGAGAAAAGATGGGACTTATGATGAAATTTATAATTACGCTGTTGGAGAGAGGCATGAACCGGGCTCAACTTTTAAGATGCCAGCACTTATGGCCGCATTGGAGGCAGGATATGTTGAGCTTGATGATACGGTTGACACCTTTGACGGGGAATTCAGTTTCTATGGGTCGCCTGTAAGAGATTCTCATATAGGTGGATATGGTGTGATTGATGTCCAAACAGTATTGGAAGAATCATCCAATATTGGAATGGCAAGGATCATTGAAAATTGTTATAAAGACAATCCTCAACTCTTTATCAATCGCTTATTCGCGATGGGCCTGAAAGAAAAAACGGGTATTGAAATTGAAGGAGAGTATTATCCCAAGATTAAAAGCCCAAAAGATACAAACTGGAATAAAACTACCTTACCATTTATGGCTCATGGCTATGAGCTGGAGATGACTCCTCTTCAGATCCTGACTTTTTACAATGCAATTGCCAATGGAGGAAAAATGGTAGCACCACGATTGGTTAAGGGTGTAAAATACCATAGTCATCATGAAAAGAGCTTTGGCCCCAAGGTGATAAAGAATTCTATTTGCTCAAAAGAAACAATAAAAAAAGCACGTATTCTGCTGGAAGGGGTTGTTCAAAATGGGACTGCAAAAAACCTGCAAACTAAGGCCTATCAAATTGCCGGAAAAACCGGTACGGCTGTTATTTCTCATGGTAGATCAGGATATCTAAATGACAAGGGTAAAAAAGATTACCGTGCTTCTTTTGTGGGCTATTTCCCCGCGGATAAACCTGCCTATAGTTGTATTGTGGTGGTTACAAAACCTCAAAAACAATATTATGGCAATAAGGTGGCTGGTGAAGTATTCCTGGACATTGCTGACAAGGTATATGCTACAGACCTAAAATTGCATCCCAACTTATCTAATTATTCCTGGGAGCCGGTTCCGGATAATCCAAGCATGATGGCTGGTAACAAAGAATCAAGCCGGATAGTATTGAAAAGCCTGGGAATCCCTTACAGTAATAGCCAAGACATCAATACATACGCTTCAGTTGAAAATATTAATAATAACCTGGTGCTTAAAAAGCTTGATTTTCAGCCGGGTATTATGCCTGATGTAACTGGAATGGGGCTCAGCGATGCACTCCCTTTACTGGAAAATGAGGGACTCAAGGTAAACGTAAGTGGGTACGGAAAGATTATTGAACAGTCAAGAAGTCCGGGCGAACAGATTGTTCCCGGACAGATAATTGATTTGATATTAAAGCTAGGTTAATGAAAGTAAGGGAACTCATCGATGGTATTAAGAACCTGGTCTTAACCGGAACAAACAATCCGGAAATATCAGGCTTGGCCCTCGATTCCAGAAAGGTTCGGAGTGGGTTCCTTTTTGCAGCTATTCCCGGGACCAATATGGATGGTCATAATTTTATTGCCAAGGCTGTTAGTGCTGGGGCTACTGCCATCCTCTGTAATGTTTTACCTGACCAGCGCTCCGAATCTGTGTCGTATTTAGTGGTTCAGGATGTCCGTGGAGCACTTGGTGAAATCTGCTCCCGGTTTTATGAC